>JBLMYG010000448.1:0-15362 GCA_050258155.1 Acidithiobacillales bacterium | reverse complement strand
CGGGATGATCGTTCCCAGGAAGCTCCAGGCGTATCTCTCGGGCTCCAAGATCTACGGCCACTACGGCAACGCCTCGGAGGTGCGGGCGGGCGCGAACTATTTCATCGTGAAGGATCGCGGGCTGCGCGTGAACGCCGAGTGGATACGGCTGTGGCACTGCCCGGTCGGGTACAACGCGGTTCCCTATCCGGTCGGCGGCAATGGCAACGTCTTCCACACGAACGTCGAGATGAACTTCTGAAGAGAGAGGATTTCATGGGACGAGCTGACGCTTTCTATACCCGGAACCGGCCGATCGCTCGCTTCGGCCCGGTCGCGTTCGCGCTTGCGGCGTTGCTGGTCCTTCCAGGCGGGATCAGGGGTCAGGGCGGCCCGGACCCGGGCACGTACGAGTTCGACGACTCGCATTTCCACCTGACGAACTACGTGCAGCAGGGGATCGACGTCCGCCGGTTCCTCGAGATCATGGGGACGCGAGTCGGCCGGTCCACTCTCTTTGGAATCCCGTTGCAACAGGAGTGGTCCTACGCCAACTCGGGCGACTTCGCGCCGACCTACTACCTCCAGTCCGACGCACCGCTCTATTACTACTCCTTTACCGACGCCTACATCGCCACCACCTACCTCTCACTGCCGCCCGATCTCCGGATGCGCTTCGACCCGATGATCACCGGCTTCAACCCGGCCGACATGTACGGCGTCGATCACATCCGGCGCGTGCTCGCCGCCTTCCCGGGGGTCTTCTCCGGCATCGGCGAGTTCTCCATCCACAAGGAGTTCGTCTCCTCGAAGATCGCGGGCGAGACGGCGAGCCTCACGAATCCGGCCCTCGACCGCATTCTGGATTTCGCCGCCGAGTCGGGTCTCGCCGTCATCCTCCACAACGACATCGACATGCCGTTCGCCAAGCCGGACACCGACCCGGTCTACCTGACGCAGATGAAGGCGCTGCTCAAGCGCCACCCGAAGACGGCGATCATCTGGGCGCACATCGGGCTGGGCCGCGTCGTCCATCCGACCGAGAGGTCCGCGGCCGTGTCGGCGGCCGAGCGTAGCCCCGGGTACAGAGAGATCGTCGAGTCCATGTTGGCCGACCCGGCGCTCGCCCACGTCTTCTTCGACATCTCGTGGGACGAGGTGGCCAAGTACATCGTCGCGACACCCGAGGTCACGGCCCGCTCGGCGGCGCTGATCAATCGGTATCCCGATCGCTTCCTCTTCGGCACCGACACCGTCGCGCCCAAGGACGCCGAGTCGTACTTCGCGGTGTACGAGATGTACGCGCCGCTGTGGCGTCTGCTGACCCCGGAAGCGAGCCTCAAAGTGCGCAAGGGGAACTACGAGCGCCTGTTCGACGAGGCAAGGCGCCGTGTGCGCGCGTGGGAGCGCGCCAATCTGACGATGGTCAACCAGAAGAAGTCTGCGAACTGATGGCGATTACGACCGATTTCGACGGGGGTGACAAGTGAGCAGCGCATCCAAGACTCCATCCAAGACTCCATCCAAGACTCCATCCAAGACTCGAATCGAGCACGACCTGCTGGGCGATCTCCCCGTCCCCGCCGACGCCTATTACGGCGTCCAGACCGCGCGGGCCCTGGAGAACTTCCACATCTCCGGCGTTCCGCTGCACCTCTACCCGAACCTCATCAAGGCGTTCGCCATGGTGAAGCTGGCGGCCGCGCGCGCCAACTACGACTGCAAGCAGTTCTCGAAGGAGATCCTGAAGGGCATCGAAGGCGCCTGCCAGGAGTTGATCGACGGCAAGCTGCACGACCAGTTCCGTCTCGACGTCTTCCAGGGGGGCGCGGGCACCTCGACCAACATGAACGCCAACGAGGTGATCGCGAACCGGGCCCTCGAGCTGATGGGGCACAAGAAGGGCGAGTACAAGTACTGCGACTCCCACGACCACGTGAACCGTTCCCAGTCCACCAATGACGCCTATCCCACGGCGCTCCACCTCGGAATGGCTCTCGGCAATGCGGAGCTCGTCAAAGAGGTCAAGAACCTGATCGCGGCGTTCCGCAAGAAGGGGAAGGAGTTCTCGCAGGTTCTGAAGATGGGTCGCACGCAGCTTCAGGACGCCGTCCCCATGACGCTCGGGCAGGAGTTCGAAGCCTTTGCGACGACCCTGGCAGGTGAGGTCCAGGCGCTCGAGGTCGTCCAGAACGTGCTTTGCGAGACCAACATGGGGGCGACGGCCATCGGTACGGGCTTGAACGCTCCTGAGGGCTACGCCGAGAAGTGCACGAAGCACCTGGCGAAGATCACCGGGCTCCCGATCCATCTGGCTGAAAACCTCATCGAGGCCACCCAGGACACGCAGGCCTACGTCCTCTATTCCTCCTGCATGAAGAGCCTGGCGATCAAGCTCTCGAAGGTCTGCAACGACCTGAGGCTCCTGTCCTCCGGGCCGCGCTGCGGCCTCCACGAGATCAACCTGCCGGCCAAGCAGCCCGGCTCCTCGATCATGCCCGGCAAGGTCAACCCGGTGATCCCGGAGGTCGTCAACATGGTCTGCTTCCGGGTCATCGGCAGCGACCTGACGGTGTCGCTCGGCGCCGAGGGCGGGCAGCTGCAGCTGAACGTCTTCGAGCCGGTCATCGCCGCCTGTATCTTCGAGGCGCAGACGATGTTCATCAACGCGGCCCGCACACTGCGCGTGCACTGTGTCGACGGCATCACCGCCAACCCGGACGTTCTCAAGCATTTCGTCGAATACAGCATCGGCACGGTCACGGCGTTGAACCCGGTCATCGGGTACGACCGCTCGACCGAGCTCGCCGCGGAGGCGATGAAGTCGGGCAAGGGCATCCTCGAGCTCGTTCGCGAGAAGAAGGTGCTCTCCGAAGCTCAGATCGCCAAGGTGTTGAACCCGGCCGCGATGACGGGGCAGGCGCCCCAGGCATGAGCCTGCGAGCGGTCTCTCGGGCGCTGCTGCTGGCGTCGGTCGTCGGCGGGCTCGTCCTGTGGGCTCAGGGCGAGCAGTCGGCGCCCGACGGCTGGCGGCCGTTCACGGCGACGTGGACGCTCTCGGGCCAGCGATCCCTCCTTCCGACCGAGGGCGAGCGTCCGGCCTCCATCGTCAGCCTCTCGGGTCCCCTGACCATCACGAGCGGCCAGGGGCTCGGCCGCGGGTTGCTCGGCCAGGTGATCGGTTTCGACGACGGCGGCGCGCTCCTGGCCGGCCGGGCGGTCTTCACCGACGAGCACGGCGACCGGATCTTCTGTACCTTGCAGGCCGAGCCGATCGGGACCGGCCGGCGGGCAACCGCCACGATCACCGGAGGCACCGGGCGCTTCGCCGGTCTCGAGGGGTCCTTCTCCTTCGCCTGGCAATACGTCGTGGGCGCCGAGGGCGACGAGTTCAGCGGGCGCGCCGTGAACATCGAGGGACGCACGCGGCACGGACCCCAGACTCGCAGCAAAGGCGAGCAATGAGCCCGGGCACGAAGACGCTCATCGCCCGCCTCGGGGTTCTGGCTCTTGGCGTGGTGATCTGGTTCTGGCCGGTGCCCGAGGGGCTCACGGCCCCGGCGTGGCATCTCTTCGCGATCTTCGCCGCGACGATCGCCTCCGTCATCGCCGGCGCCTTGCCGATCCTGACGGCCTCCGTCCTGGCTGTGGGGATCTCCGTCCTCTCCGGCATCCTGACCCCCGCCAAGGCGTACGCCGGGTTCGCGAATGGGACGATCCTCCTGATCGTCGTCGCTTTCCTGGTCGCACGCGCAATCGTGAAGTGCGGCCTCGGCCAGCGCCTGGGTCACCTGGTCGTCAGGCTCTTCGGGCGCTCGACGCTCGGGCTCGGCTACAGCATCTTTCTCCTGGACGCCGTGATCGCGCCCGCGTTTCCGAGCGACACGGCGCGCTCCGGCGTTCTCTACCCGCTCGCCCTGTCGCTCGCGGAGGCCGGCGGCTCTCGTCCCGACGAGGCGACGCGAAAGAAGATGGGGGCCTACCTCATCTTCTGCGGCATGGCGACACTCTCCCTCTCTTCGGCGCTCTGGCTGACCGCGATGGCGGCCAACCCCCTCGGAACCGAAGTCGGCAAGTCGATAGGCTTTCACGCCTCCTTCGGCTCGTGGCTTCTCGCCTCCTCAGCGCCGACACTCCTCGCGATCGTGCTCCTGCCGTTTCTGCTCTACAAGGTCTTCCCGCCGGAGGTGAAGGCGACGCCCGAGGCTCCCGCCGCCGCGCGCAAGGCGCTCGCCGAGATGGGTCCCTTGAGCATGCAGGAAAAGATCGTGGCGGCCACCTTCATCGTGATGGTCGTCCTCTGGGGGCTTGCCGGAACGCTGAAGCTCGACCTGACGGCGGTGGCGTTTCTCGGTCTCGGGGTTCTTCTCGCGTCGGGCGTCCTGACGTTGAAGGACATCGGGCAGCAGGGCGACGTGCTGGCGACCTTCATATGGTTCGCGATTCTCTATACGCTGAGCGGCCAGTTGAATGCGCTCGGCTTCATGGGCTATCTCGGCCAGCGGCTCGGCGCGTCTCTGGGCGGGCTCCCGTGGCCTGCCGTGTACGTGATCCTCGTCCTCGCCTACGTCGTCCTCCACTACCTGTTCGTCAGCCAGACGGCGCACGTCCTCGCTCTGTTCGGCGTCTTCCTCGGCGTGGGCGCGCAGCTCGACGTGCCCGTTCCGGTGCTCGGCTTTGCCTTGCTCTTCTCGACCTGCTACTTCTCTACGATGACGCCCCAGGCTTCGAGCGCGAACCTGCTCGCCGTCGGGAGCGGCTACTTGACGCAGGGCGAGCTCTACAAGCTGGGCACGATCACGACGGCCTTCAACATTCTTCTTCTTCTCCTGGTGGGGACGCCATGGCTCCTCTTCGTCGCGCGGTGAGGCGGGGACGGCATGACTTACTTCACGGACGCGCTTCGCAAGAACCCCGAGCTCGCCGTCTTCCTGACGCTCGCGCTCGGGTTCCTTCTCGGGCGCATCCGGATCGGCAGCTTCAGCCTCGGGAACGTCGTGGGGACGCTTCTCGCGGGCGTCCTCGTCGGGCAGCTCGACGTCCACGTCGATCCGGTCGTGAAGATCGTGTTCTTCGACCTCTTTCTCTTTGCGACCGGGTACAAGGTCGGCCCCCAGTTCATCCGCGGGCTCGGCAAGAGGGCACTGCCGCAGGTTGCCGTGACCGTCGTCCTGTGTGTCACGAGCCTCGTGACAACGATCGTGGCTGCGAAGATCTTCCGCTACGACTGCGGAACGGCCGCGGGCCTGATGGCCGGCGCCTTCACGGAGTCGACGGTCATCGGCACGGCGGGAGAAACCATCAAACGGCTCGACCTGCCCGAGGTGGAGAAGACCCGGCTTCAAAACAATATTCCCATCGCCTATTCGGTCTCGTATCTCGTCGGCACCGGCTTCGTCGTGTGGTTCCTGTCGACTCTCGCACCCCGGCTCTTCAAGGTGGACCTGAAGGCCGAGAGCCGCAAGCTCGAGAAGGAGCTTTCGGGCGGAACCGATTGGGGGTCGAGAGGAGCCCCGGCATTTCGGGAATGGGACATGCGCGCCTACCGGATCGACGACGCGGCGTGGGCGGACCGCACGGTCGCCGAACTCGAGCGCTCCTTCGCTCCCGCGAGGGTTTTCGTCGAGAAGATTCACCGCGGGGGAGAGATCCTGGAATCGGCCCCGGAGACGGTTCTTCAGCGAGGTGACGCCGTCGCCCTCATGGCGCACCGGCAGGTGCTCGCGGGCGGCGTCCCCATCGGTGTCGAGATCGAGGATCACACGCTCCTGGACTTCCCGGTCGAGGCCCTGGACGTCGTCGTGACCAACAAGGAGCTGGCCGAGCGGCCTCTCGCCGAGCTCGGCGAGAGGCATGGCCGCGGTGTCGCCCTCCTGAAGCTCGTGCGCGGCGGCGAGGAGATTCCCTACGTGCCCTCGACCGTCATCAACCGCGGCGACCTGCTGACGATCGCCGGCGGCGCCCGCGACGTCGAGCGAACCGGACAGGCGTTGGGGTATATCGAGCGGCCTTCGAACGCCACGGACGTCGTTTTCGTGGGCCTTGGCGTCGTCGTGGGCGGGCTCGTCGGTCTGATGTCGGTCTCCGTGGCCGGCCTCCCGCTCTCCCTGACCGCGAGCGGCGGAGCGCTCATCATGGGCCTGGTCTTCGGCTGGCTCCGCTCGGTGAGGCCGACGTTCGGCCGGATTCCCGAGGCCGCGCTCTGGGTCTTCGACACGATCGGGCTCGCCGTCTTCATTGGCGTGGTCGGTCTCGGTGCAGGCCCCGGATTCGTCGACGGCCTTCGCCAGACGGGGCCGAGCCTGCTGCTGGTCGGCCTCGTGGTTGCGGTCACGCCGCACGTCGCGGCGCTTCTGTTCGGCCGGGGAGTCCTGAAGATGAACCCGGTCATTCTGCTCGGCGCCTGCGCCGGGGCCGGGACGGTCACGGCCGCCCTGCGGTCGATCCAGGACGAGGCGCAGAGCAAGCTTCCCGTGCTCGGTTACACCGTGCCTTACGCCATCGGAAACATCCTGCTGACGGCGTGGGGACCAGTCATCGTCTTCTTGACGAGGTAGGAGGCACCATGTCCAAACGCATCATGTTCCTTCTGACCCTGACTCTTCTCCTGACGGTCGCCGCCGGCCCGGCGATGGCGCAGACGGGCGCGGGGCCCGCGAAAGGCCCGCTCCCGAACCTCGTCGTGCTCGCCACGGGCGGCACGATCGCCGGGGCGGCCGCGACCGACGTCCAGGCCGGCTACACCTCCGGCCAGGTCGGCGTCGAGCAGCTCCTGGCGGCCGTGCCGCAGGCGAAGAAGCTCGCCAACCTGAAGGGCGAGCAGATCTCGAACATCGGCTCCCAGGACATGAACGACGAGGTGTGGCTGAGGCTCGCGCGCCGCATCAACGAGCTCACCGCGATGACGAACGTGGACGGCATCGTGATCACTCATGGCACGGACACGATCGAGGAGACCGCCTATTTCTTGAACCTTGTCGTCAAGTCGAAGAAACCGGTCGTGCTGACCGCGGCGATGCGGCCGTCCACGGCCCTTTCGGCCGACGGACCGCTCAACTTCTACAATGCGGTGGCGGTCGCGGCGAACAAGGAGGCGGCCGGGCGCGGCGTGCTCGTGGTCATCAACGACTGGATCCACGGAGCGTCTTCGCTCACCAAGACGAGCACGACCGCGGTGCAGACGTTCCTCTCGCCCCTGCGCGGTCTGATCGGCACGGTGGCGTACGGGGACGCGGAGTGGTATCGAGGGCCCGTCGGCAAGAACACCGCCGACTCGGATTTCTCTCTCGACAAGGTCACCGCGCTGCCGCGCGTGGACATCGTGATGGCCTACGAGAACGTGGACGGTGCGCTGATCGACGCGGCGGTGGCCGCCGGGGCGAAGGGCGTGGTCATCGCGGGTGTGGGCAACGGCAACATGACGGAGGCCGCGTTGAAGGCCCTGGCCGCGCAGGCGAAGAAGGGCATCGTCTGCGTTCGGTCCTCGCGCGTGACGACCGGGAACGTCGGGCGCAACGTGGAAGTCGACGACGACAAGCTCGGACTGGTCGCTTCGCTCGATCTGAACCCCCAGAAGTCACGGGTATTGCTGCGGCTGGCGCTGACGAAGACGAGCGACCCCAAGACGATTCAGCGCTATTTCGTCGAGTACTGAAGGCGAACGGCGTGGACAGGCAGGCGCCGCAGTTCGGGCGGCGCCGGCGCCAGCTGCGGCTGCCGGGGCACGGCGCCCGTCAGTCGCGCCGCCGACTCCGTGTGACGGCCCTGGCCGGCCCTGATGAAAACGTATCAAGGAGCAGCGAGGGAGGAAGGCCGAGAATCCCCCAGGCCGGGTTCCGACTGAGGCGAGAGGGGCCTGTCCGAAAGTGCCGAAGGCGTCCGGCGCGGGCAACCGAGGCTCCCGGCGGCTTCCAAGGATCGCGCCAGCGCCTCGGGCCGTGGCTTGAAGGAGTCCCCATGCAGGGCAGCAGGAAGGAGGCGGGATGAGTCAAGCGCCAGGCTTCTTCCAGTCATCGATCGGGCGGAAGATCGTGATGGCGCTCACGGGCGTGATCCTGGTCGGATACGTTCTGGGGCACCTCGCGGGCAACCTACAGGTCTATCTGCCCAACGGACGCGAGGCGCTGAACCAGTACGGCGCTTTCCTGCATCACTTCCTGCACGGGGGCGGCATCTGGATCGCCCGGAGCATTCTGCTCGCGGCGGTGGTCCTCCACATCTGGTCGGCGACGTCGCTCACCCTCGACAGCCGCCGCGCCCGTCGCGCGGGCTATCGCGAGCAGCAATGGAAGGAGTCCACGTACGCGTCGCGGACGATGCGGTGGGGGGGCGTGATCATCCTTCTCTTCATCGTCTATCACTTGCTCCACTTCACGACGGGCACCGCGCACCCGGACTTCGTCCCGGGCGACGTGTACCACAATTTCGTGACGGGGTTTCGGAACGTCCCCGCCTCGATCGTGTACATCTTCGCGATGATCGCTCTCGCGCTGCACCTGCGGCACGGCGTCTGGAGCATGTTCCAGACGCTCGGCGTGTCGCACCCGCGGTACATCGCGCTCGCGCACGCCGCGGCGTGGGTCGTCGCGCTCGTCGTCTTCGTCGGAAACGTCTCCTTCCCGGTCGCGGTCCTGGCCGGGATCGTGAAGTAAGCCCGAGGAGGTCGCATGGAACTCCGCTCCAACGTCCCGTCCGGTCCCCTCGAGAAGAAATGGGACAAGCACCGCTTCGAGATGAAGCTCGTGAACCCGTCGAACAAGCGCAAGTACAAGGTGATCGTCGTCGGTTCGGGGCTCGCCGGCGCCGGCGGCGCCGCCTCCATGGCGGAGCTCGGCTACGAAGTGAAGTGCTTCTGCTATCAGGACTCGCCGCGGCGCGCCCACTCGATCGCGGCGCAGGGCGGCATCAATGCGGCGAAGAACTACCATAACGACGGCGACAGCGTCTTCCGCCTCTTCTACGACACCGTCAAGGGGGGAGACTTCCGCTCCCGCGAAGCCAACGTCCACCGGTTGGCGGAAGTCTCCCTGAACATCATCGACCAGTGCGTGGCGCAGGGAGTGCCCTTCGCCAGGGAGTACGGAGGGCTGCTCGACAACCGCTCCTTCGGCGGGGCGCAGGTTGCGCGCACCTTCTACGCGCGCGGCCAGACGGGCCAGCAGCTCCTGCTCGGTGCCTACCAGGCGCTCGAGCGGCAGATCGGCCTGGGCTCGGTCGAGATATTCCCCCGCCACGAGATGCAGGAGTTGATCGTCGTGGACGGACGCGCCCGCGGCATCGTCGTGCGGGACATGGTCACCGGGGAGGTCGAGACGCATCTGGGCGACGCCGTGTGTCTCGCGACGGGCGGATACGGCAACGTCTTCTATCTCGCGACGTATGCGAAGGGCTGCAACGGCACGGCGATCTGGCGCGCCTACAAGAAGGGCGCGGCCTTCGCGAACCCGTCCTTCACCCAGATCCATCCCACCTGCATCCCGGTCACCGGCGAGTACCAGTCCAAGCTGACGTTGATGAGCGAGTCGCTGCGCAACGACGGGCGAATCTGGGTACCCAAGGCCAAAGGCGACAAGCGCCCGCCCGACCAGATTCCGGAGGAAGAGCGCGACTACTACCTCGAGCGCATGTACCCGAGCTTCGGCAACCTCGCTCCGCGGGACATCTCCTCGCGCGCCGCCAAGCGAGTCTGCGACGAAGGCCGCGGCGTGGGCCCGACGGGTCTCGGGGTCTACCTCGATTTCCGGGATGCGATCGCCCGGCTCGGCCGGAACACGATCGAGGAGAAGTACGGCAACCTCTTCGAGATGTACGAGCGCATCACGGACGAGGACCCGTACAAGGTCCCAATGCGGATCTTTCCCGCCATGCACTACACGATGGGCGGCCTCTGGGTGGACTACGACCTGATGAGCACCATCCCCGGCCTCTTCGTGCTGGGCGAGGCCAACTTCTCCGATCACGGCGCCAACCGCCTCGGCGCCTCGGCCCTGATGCAGGGGCTGGCCGACGGGTACTTCATCATTCCCTACACGATCGGCAACTACCTTGCGCGGGCGAAGTTCACGCCGGTGCCGGGCGACCACCCGGAGGTGCGGGCGGCGGAACAGGCCGTGGCCGAGCGCACGAAACGAATCCTTTCGATCCAGGGCAAGCGCACCGCGACGTCGTTCCACCGGGAGCTCGGCAAGATCATGTGGGAGCACTGCGGAATGGCGCGGGACCGCAAGGGCCTCGAGCAGGCCCTCGCGATGATCCCGAATCTCCGCGAGGAGTTCTGGAGGAACGTGCGCGTGCCCGGGAGCGGGGCCGAGCTCAACCAGTCGCTCGAGCACGCCGGGCGTGTGGCCGACTTTCTGGAGATGGGCGAGCTCCTGTGCCTCGACGCGCTCGAGCGCGACGAGTCCTGCGGCTGCCATTTCCGGACCGAGCACCAGACGCCCGAAGGAGAGGCGCAGCGCAACGACAAGGACTTCTGCCACGTCGCCGCCTGGGAGTTTCAGGGCGACGGCAAGAAACCCGTCCGGAACGTGGAGCCGCTGGTCTACGAGAACGTCGAGCTTGCCGTGCGGAGCTACAAATGAAAGTCACGCTCAAGGTCTGGCGCCAGAAGGACGCGAAATCGCCGGGAAACTTCGTCACGTACGAGGCTGCCGACATCAACGAGGAGATGTCGTTCCTCGAAATGCTCGACGTCGTCAACGAGGGCCTGATCGCGAAAGGCGAAGACCCGATTGCCTTCGACCACGACTGCCGGGAGGGCATCTGCGGCACCTGCGGCATGGTGATCAACGGCCGTCCCCACGGCCCGCGCGATCGAACCACCGCCTGTCAGCTCCACATGCGCAGCTTCCGCGACGGCGACGTGCTCACGATCGAGCCCTGGCGGGCCGCCCCTTTTCCCGTCGTCAAGGACCTGATCGTCGACCGCGGCGCCTTCGACCGGATCATCGCCGCCGGCGGCTTCATCTCCGCGCCCGTTGGCGGCGCGCCCGACGGAAACGCGATCCTCGTGCCGAAGGAGAGCGCGGACCTCGCCATGGACGCCGCGGCCTGCATCGGCTGCGCCGCCTGCGTGGCGGCCTGCCCCAACGCCTCGGCGATGCTCTTCGTCGGGGCGAAGATCTCGCAGCTCGCTCTCCTGCCCCAGGGCCAGCCCGAGCGGCGCGACCGTGTCCGCAGCATGGTCGCGCGGATGGACGCGGAGGGCTTCGGCACTTGCACCAACCACGGAGAATGCGAGGCGGCCTGCCCCAAGGGCATCCGCATGGAGTTCATCGCCCGGATGAACGCGGACTACCTGCGCTCGTCGCTCGCGGCCGGGCGTCGCGAGGCCGGCGCCGGCGGCGGGACCGGGTAGTCGGGCCCCCGCAGCGACCCAAGCGGCCGGCTCGAACCCGGGGGAGCCGCCATGAGAGAAACAGGGCAGGCTTCGTGGCGGGGGATCTCGGCGGCCGTTGCGGCCGCCTTCTGGATCATCGGGGCGGCCTTCGTCGGCGCGCAAACAGCCGCGGAAGCGCCGGCCGACCCGCGCTTGCAGATCTATGGGTTCACCGTCGTGAACCTGTTTTACGACTTCGACCAGGTCGATCCGAACTGGTTCGACATGGTGCGGCCTTCGAAGCTCCCGGCCTTCGCGAACCAGTTCGGAGAGGACGGCAACTTCTGGGCGAGCGTGCGGCAGACCCGCTTCGGCGTCCGTTCATGGCTGCCGACGGCTGCGGGCCAGGTCCGGACCGAATTCGAGTTCGACCTGCTCGGGGTCGGCGCCGACGCCGGCCAGACGACGTTTCATCTGCGTCACGCGTGGGGCCAACTCGGACCGTTTCTGGCCGGCCAGACCTACAGCGTCCTGATGGATCCCGAGGTCTTTCCCAATTCCCTGGAGTTCTGGGGGCCGAATGGCATGGTCTTCTATCGCAACGTCCAGGTTCGCTGGACGCCGATCGAGGGAGAAAAGCGTCTCGTCTTCGCCCTCGAGCGCCCCGGAGCGACCGGCGACAGCGGCGAGTTCGCGGGCCGGATCGAGCTGCAGAACATCAAGGACCGCTTCCCGTACCCGGACTTCACGGTGCAATCCCGCTACGGGGAGTCCTGGGGGCACGTCCAACTCTCCGGAATCGTTCGGTACATCGGCTGGTCCGACACGGTCGCGGATGCGTACGACCTCTCGGGGCACACGATCGGCTGGGGCGTCAACCTCGGCTCGGTCGTGAAGGTCTCGAAGACCGGCACCTTACGCCTCGAAGCCACTTACGGACGGGGCATCGCGACCTACATGAGAGACGCGCCGGTGGACGTCGGAGCCGAGCGCAACCCGGGCGACCCGGCTCGGCCGGTCGTCGGCAAGGCGCTGCCGGTCTTCGGGATGGTCGCGTTCTACGACTTCAAGTGGAGCCATCGCTTCTCGAGCGCCATCGGCTACTCCCGTCTGGACGTCCAGAACAGCGACGGGCAGCTGCCGGGCGCGTTCCAGAGCGGGCAGTATGCGCTCGCCAACGTGCTCTTCGCCCCGGTCCGGAACGTGATGACGGGCCTCGAGCTGCAGTGGGGCCGCCGGCAGAACTTCTCGGACGGGTTCGGGGTGAACGACTTGCGCGTCCAGTTCTCGGCGAAATACAACTTCTCGATCGATCTGGGAGCGAAGAAGTGAGCGCGCCCCGACTCTTCTGTGTCAGAGGGTCGAACGGAAACGGAGCGGGCTCAGTTGTGCGGGGGCGGTTCCGCCGCCTTGGGCACGTCGCCGGGCGAGCTGACGACGGCAGACGGCGGCGCCCAGGCATCGGTCACGCCGGGGACTCCCTGGTAGATCCAGTTGTACGGAGTCTGGCTCTGGCCGGGAGCGGCCGGGGCCTGGGCGGCGGCGGAGGGGGCTCCCGAAGTCCCCTGAGCGCTCCCTCCCTGCATCGGCAGGTCGCCAATCGCCTTGGCGCCAAGCTGTTGCATGTGGATCTTGAAGGCATCGAGCCCCGCAACACGGGTGATTTTCTTCACATCCCCCTGTCGCAGGCTCATCAGCGTCCCCTCGCGCCAGGTATGGAACACGTATGTCGTTCCCTTCAACGTCGGGTTGTCGCGGGCGACCATCTGCCCGGAGGGAACGAGGTCGATCTGGTACAGGACCTCGTTGCTGACGTCCTTGGTCCGCGGGGCCATGCTCTTCACCTTCGACTTCGGAAGCCGCACGGTCGCCCGATCCGGCCAGACCTTGAATACGTAGACGTCTCCTTCCAGGACGGGCTTGGTCAAGGCGAAGCCGGTCCCCGATGGAACGAGATCGATCTGATAGATGTCCAACGGTTCCTCGGCCTGGCCCTGCATCCCGACGGGGTGCTGTGCCTGCGGTTGCTGCGCCGGGGGTTGCTGGCTCGCGGGCTGCTGGCCCTGCGCGACGGTGGCGAGGACAAGCGCCACGAAGACGGGGACTCCTGCGTACCGCATGCTCGGACTCCTTTTGTTTTCCATGTCTTTCGCCTGCAGAGAGGCGGCCCGGGCGCCGTCGATCAAGAGGTTGGCCCTTCTCGCCAGCGTGGCCATCTTCTCACGGCAGCGTGCTTGCTCGCCGAACGGCGTGGCCCAGAGCACCTCGGACGCGGAGAACACCGCTTCCGAGAGGGATGGCTCGCCTTCTTCGGGTCCGCGTGTCCACTCTTCCTGGATCATGGCCCGCCGCGCTGCGCGCAGCGCTTCGAGCTGCTCCGGATCGCGTGAAGCCAGACGAAACCGCAGGCTCCCACGGTCTGCAGCCCGGCCTTCTCCGTCCGCGACCTCCAGGAAGAGGATCGGGACCTTCGGCACGAACCTCGGACCGTGCCTCCGGGTTCGCTGCGCAAGCAGGTTCATCGCTTCTCCTCAGCCCGAGGATGGCCGATCGAGTGGCCGGGCCTCCCACTCCATATAGCCCAGTGCGGCGGACGTCGCCAATTGGACCAAAGTCCTACCGAGAGCGCCGAAGCCGTGGCGGACCGCGATCGTTCGAGCCTTCAGGCTGGCTCTCGCGCTTCGGGAGGGGACGAGGCCGGCTCGATCCGCTGGTGCCTGGCGACCGCCAGCTCGATGTTGAAGAACATCCGGTCGCGCCCCAGAGTCTGCCCGAGCGGCGAGCGCTGGATCATGGTCAGGACCTGCGGGTTCAACCCGACCAGCCAGAGGATGACGCCCTGCTCGCGGCCCCGCTTCTCGGCCTCCGTGAGCATCTTGAGAGCGGTGTACTCGAGATCGAAGACCGCGCTCAAGTCGAGAGCCACGATCTGGGGTTCGGCCTTCGCCATGAGCGCACGGACCTTCTGCCAGATCCGTTCGGCGTTGGCGAAGAAGATCCGGCCCTCCGGCCGCACGAGGAGCAGACCGGGGAACTGCTCGTCTTCGGGGTGCTCCTTCGAGCGCGGCCGGAAGACGTTGGTTCCGGGCTTGCGCCCCAGGACGTGGACCGGCGGATCCGCCACCTGATACGCGAGCGCCACGAGCGACAGGATGATGGCGACGAGGATCCCCTTGAGCGTCCCGAACAGCATGACGCCCGCGAACGCGGCCAGAGCCCAGACGAACTCCATCCGCCGGATGCGCAGGATCGAGCGAAACTCCGCCGGCTTGATCAGCCCGAGCGAGTAGACGACGACCACGGCGGCCAGCGTGGCCTGGGGCATGAGACCGATCAGGGGGGCCAGGAAGAACATCGTCGCGAGCGTGCCGCCGGCCGTGACAACCTCCGCGAGCTGCGTGCGGGCGCCCGCGTGGCGGTTGACCGCCGTCTGGGATGTGCCGCCGCCGGAGGGCATGGTCCCGAGGAAGGCGCCGGCTGCGTTGCCGAGCCCGGTGGCGAGCAGCTCCCGGTTGGCCCGCGGCGCAGGCTCGTCGCCTCGGGCGAAAGCGCGTCCGGCGGCGATGGTCTCGGTGAAAGACATCAGGGCGATGCCGAGCGCCCCGGACCAGAGCGCCGGGATGAAGGAGAGGTCCGGTTTCGTGAGGGGCGGAAGCCCCGTCGGGATATGGCCCACGAGCTCGACGCCCCGGATCTTCAGGTCGAGCAAGCCCGCGCCGGCGATTCCCGCCGCGACGGCGACGAGCGGCGCCGGCACGCGGGGAAGGAATCGTTCGAAACCGACGAGGATGACGATCATCACGACTCCGACCGCGAGCGTCGGCAGCGACGTCTGGGGAACGTGCTCGACCGTGGCGGCGAGCTTCCGGAGAAACGAGCCGCCGGGGACGTGGTACCCGAGGAGCTTCGGAAGCTGGTCGAGGACGATGACGACCCCGATTCCCGCCTTGAAGCCGACGAGCACCGGCTCGGAGATGAAGTCCGCGACGAAACCGAGCCGAAGGATCCAGGCCGCGGCCAGGATCGCCCCCACGAGCAGCGTCAGGGTGGAGGCGGCAGGCAGCAG
>JBLMYG010000447.1:0-9710 GCA_050258155.1 Acidithiobacillales bacterium | reverse complement strand
GAGGCGTAGACGACCCCTGTCGGCCGGCCGGCGAGGCCCGTCTTCCGGACGTCGGGGAAAGCCTGCTCCCGCGCGGCGACGAGGGCGATCAGGGAGCCGGACGAGGCGGTGTCGGCGAGCTGGCCGTCGAAGCCGCTACCTCCCGCCGGAAGGCCGACGATCGTGAGAAGCCATCGAACGACGACCTGCTCCAGCTCGGTCAGGACGGGAGAGGTCCGCCAGAGGATTCCGGTCTGGTTGTATCCAGCGGCGAGGAAGTCGCCGACGACGCCCGGCGCCGCGCCGGTGTTGGCGAAGTACGCCAGGTAGCCCGGGTGCTGCCAGTTCGTCAGGTTCGGCTCCACGATCGCGTCGAGGTCGCGCTCGATCGCCTCCCACGGCTCGGGCCGCTCCGGGGGCGAGGCGGGGAGCTGCGCGATGACCTCGCCGGGCTTCGTCCGCGCCAGGACCGGGCGCGACTCCAGCGTCTCGAAGTAGCGGGTCAGCCGCTCCACGGCGGCCGTCGCCATCTCGTGAAATTCGTTCGGAGAGAAATCGCCGCTCATGGACCGGAGTCTACGTCCCGCCCGGCGTTCTCACGGCTCGGCCACGACGGTCGCGCGAGCGACGCCACTGCGACTCTCCAGGAGGTCCGTCACGGAGACGGAGAGGTGCCATCGGCCGGGGAGGAGGGTCAGCGTGAGGGTCTTCGTCGCCTGCGCGCCGGCCGCGTCGGAGTATTCCTTCCCGGTCATCGAGAGGAACAGGTCCTCGCTGAAGCGCTCGCGCCCCTTCCCTTCGGCCGATTCGGCCACGACGGCGATCCGCGCCGAGGCGACCATCGAGTCCTCCTCGGGCAGGAACTGCAGGTCGTCATACGGAATCAGGACGTCGAGCTTGTAGAGGTTCTTCCCTCCGCCGGGGAGGGCGGAGCTCTTCCCCTTCCAGGCCACGGCGAGCCCGATCGGCTTCGCGACCCGCCGCGCGGCTCCCGGGCGCCTCTCGTCGGCTCCGGACCGGATGCGCTGCCGGTCGGCCTCGGCGACGGCGGCCGGGCCCGAGCTGCCGGGGAGCTTCGGGCGGTAGGCCGATCGGGCGAGGGCGCGGACTCCGCTCCGCTTCACGGAGACGCTGACCTTGTACGACCGCCTCGGATCCACGTCCGTCATCCTGATCCCGAGGCGGTAGGTGCCGGAGGAAGCGTCGAGAAACGTCGCGAGGGCAGGCGCGAGAGCGCCCGGCTCGAAGCGGGCCATCCCCCCCGTCACGGCGGCCAGGTTCGCGCCGCTGTCCTCGAGGTTTCTCCTCTCGTCCGCGAGGGGGCGGAAGCGCTGGGACGAGGAGACATCCGCTCCGACGACGTCGGTCGCGCTCGACGGATCGAGGAAGTGGAGCGTGATCCCCGAGGCGGCGATCCACCGGACGAAGTCGTCGTACTCCGGAAGCGGCACCGCCGAGACCCTCTGCAGGGTCGATCCGGGGAGACCGGGCATCGCCGCCCGCGGCTGGATGCCGACGGCGCCCGGCTGCGTGATCCCTTTCACCGCCACCTCGACGGCGTTCAGGAAGTTGAAGCCGGGGGCCCTTTCGAAACCGCGCGAGACGAGAACGAGGGCCTTCCGCCCGTCGAGGCGGGCGAATTCCTCGCAGATCCCGCGCAGCCCCTTCAGCATCTCGCGGACCCGGACCCGCTCGCTCGCGACGTAGTCGTTGATGTCTCTCCACGCCGCCGCGACGACGTTCGGGTCAGGCTGATTCAGGGCGTAGGTCAGATTGTCGATCAGGGTCATCTCGAGGGTCCGTCGCCGCTCGTAGTTGCGGGGGCTCTCGCCGGTCACCGGCACGCTTCCGTGGCGGGACTGCGTCCCCAGGCCGGCGTTGTCCCGCGCCTCCTCGTCCGCGGCCGTCTCCAGCGAGTCGACGGCGGCTTTGATCTGGTCGAGGACATCCTCTTCCCAGACGAGAGTGGAGGCGCCACCGTAGTTCGAGGCGACGGAGAGGCGGGCCGGAGCCGGAACGTGGCCGGCGGCCTCGCGGAGGGCCGGCGCCGTCTGGTGGATCGCTCCGAGCGGGAGCTGCTCGAGGTCGACGAAGAAGAGGATGTGCGAGACGGGACGCGTGTCGGGGCCGACCAGCGCCGTCGTCCCGGGAACGACCTCGGGCGACGCCGCCGGAGGGGTGCCGGCAGCCCGCAGAGGCGTCGGCGGATCGAAGAACTCGATGGGCTGGAGCGTGCCCGCGATCTTCACCTCGAAGTCGTCCTTCGTCAGGTCGGGAACGGGGCGGTCCTTCCTGTCGAGGGCCAGGACGTCCAGCTCGAGGATGTCGACCTCGACGCGCGTGACGACCTGCCCCTGGCGCGCCGGGGTGGGCGTGGGAGCCGGCTGCTGCGCGGCTGCCGGAGGGGCGAGGAGCTCCGCGGCCAGAAGCGCGGCAAAGGAACGGCGAGCGGTTCTGCTCAGGTCGTTATCTTATTCTGGATCGAGGAGAGCGACCTCGTCGTCGCCGTCTGCTTGGCCCCTTCGGGGATCTCGAGCGGCCCGGTCTTCAGGTCCTCCCGGATGATCAGGTCGAGGAAGAGCGTCCGGACCCCGTCCTGTCCCTTGGAGGCAAAGACGCGCCGAACTTCCTTCGGCGAAAGCTCGACGCCCGTCATCGCCTTCAGGTATTGGCAGAAGACGATCGCCCGCGACCGGAAGGAGACGATGAGGATGACGAGGAGAAGGAAGGCGAAGCCGAGCGGAGCGAGGTCGACGAGACTCCTGATCTCGAATAGGGAACCGACGTTGGGACCCTTCACGTCGCTCCTTGCCTCCCCGATGAGCTTACCCTTTCATCATACGCCCACTTGCCGGGAGGCCGGTGTCCTCGGGCGCGAGCGCGCCGCGGGGAATCTCGCGGAGGAGCGAGACGCGGCCTCCGAGGGACTCGCGGAGGCTCTCCAGGGCGGCGCGGGCGCGCGGGGCGTTGCCGCACGTGAAGAGATCGATCGCCGCCTCGCCGCGCTCGGGCCACGTGTGGATCGTCAGGTGGGACTCGGCGATCACCGCCACCCCGCTGACCCCTTGCGGGGCGAGGCGGTGGACGTGGACGCCGAGGAGCGAGGCTCCCATCAGCTCGACCGTGGCCGCGAGAAGCCTCTCGACGAGGGCCGGGTTGTCGAGCGTCCCGAACGGCACGCCCGCGACGTCGAGGAGGAGGTGCGTCCCGAGAGGCTCCGTCATGCCGGCTCCGGGAGGCCAAGGGCCGCGATGGCGGCCCGGTTCTCGCGGCGGAGCTTCCAGATGAAGCCGTCGAGGACGTAGTGCGTCGCCTGCGGCAGGGCGAGGAGGGGCACGATCAGAGCCAGGAGGAACGCTCCGGGGTCGAGTGCCGGTCCCGGGAAGATGGCCCCGTTCTCGTGCCAGACGAAAAGGTCCCAACCCCATTCCTCGAGGAAGGCGAGAGCGAACAGTGGGATCAGGAAGAGCACGGCGCTCCGGGCCGCGAATCCGGCCAGGCCTGGCGGCTTCCCCGAGCGGGCGCGCGTCGCTCCCCGGGCCCTTTCGGTGAAGAAGACGAGCCCGAAGTAGGGGACGCCGTGGACGAGGACGTTCGTCACCGTGAAGGCGTAGTCCGAGTTCAGGACGACGATTCCTAGAAACCACATGAGGAGCGTCGAGGCGACGACGAGGTGCTTCCCCCACGAGACGGGGAGGCCGCGACGGAACCGGAGAGCTTCGTTGAGGAGCCACACCGCGAGGAGGCCCCCGTAAAGGAGCATCGCGGCGCGGCTCACGGCGGGGGAGAGGCCCGTGAAGAAATCCCCTTTGAGAAACCAGTTGAAGCGCCTCGGCTCGTGCGAATGCCAGAAGAGGAGCGGTACGAGCGTGGCCCCGTAGATGACGGCCGCGTCGAGGTGGCGGGAAGAGCCTCCTTTCTCGCCGTTCTTCCGGCGGTAGAGCGCCACCCAGCCGTACTGTTGCCGGACGAAGTGGAAGACCGCGACGTAGGCGAGGACGCGCCAGAAGAGAAGGGGCGAGAGCGAATACGCCACGACACCGGCCGCGTAGCAGAGGGCGGGGACGGTGAGATAGAGGGCCGGCCGGCTCCGAAACTCTTCGCTGTCCGCGTAGACGCGCCATCCCGTCGCCCAGACGTGCGCCACGTCGACGAAGACGACGGCGCCGACCCAGAGCCAGAGGGGTGCGTCGCCGTCGAGCTGTCCCGTCCAGTGGCCGACGAGGAGGAGAAGCAGGGCGGCCGCCGTCGAGCCCCCGAAAAGGGCGAGGTCGGCGCGCCGCGAGAAGAGCCAGGGGGACGGCATGAAGGCGGGATGTTAGCTCCCGGCTCCGGCGAGCGGAACGATGGGGCGGTCTCGATCCGGAACGACCCGCCGAAGATGGTCCTCGCCTGGTTCGAGAGGCGGAGGAGCGGCGGCAAGCTCCGGACAGGGGCGCCGTCAGCGAGGAGGCCGCGTCGGCTGGGGCGCCATCGGCGTGTCGCCCGGAGAAGCGACCGTCGCGTTCCCGGGCGCATACGCATCTGACGCGCCCGGAGTCCCCTGGTAAATCCAGTTGCCGGAATTCGTCGCGGGGGCCTGAGGGGAAGCCGGGCCGGGTCCCGGGGAATCCCCCGTCGACTTGAAGCCCGGAGCGGCCGTATCGCCCTCCAGGACGACGACGCCCAGTTCCGTCATTTCGGCCTTGAACGCCGGGAATCCCGTCAGGCGGGTGATCTTCCGGACGTCCGCCTGGCTCACGCTCAGGAGCGTTCCCTGCTTCCAGGTGTAAATGAGGTAGTTCCTCCCTTTCTTCACCGGTTCCTCGCGGGCGAGGAAGCTCCCGGAGGGAGCCAGGTCGATCTGGTAGACGACCTCCTTGCTGTAGTCCGTCGACTTCCGGGTGATCGCCTTCACCTTCGCCTTGGGAACCCGCTCGAGCGTTTTGTCCGGAAGGCTGCGGAAGACGTACGTGTCTCCCTCCAGGGTCGGCTCGTTCATCGCGAAGGCGAAACCCGTGGGAACGAGGTCGATTCGGTAGACGACGATCGGCGGCTCCTTCGTCCGGGCCTGCTGGCCTCCCGTTGGCTGTCCCTGGGTTTGCGGGGACTGCTGGGGCTGCGGGGGTTGCGGGGCCTGCTGCGCGTGCAAGGTTGCCGAGAGAACCATCACTCCCGCCACGACGCCGGCACGGTTACGCATGATCAACCTCGCGCCCGCAGCGTAACACGGCCTTTCACAGAGACCGTCAGGAGCGGGCGTGTCGATCACGTCATGTACCACTTGCCTTCATCGTTGCTCTTGCTCTTAATATCTTCGGCCGGGCCCCCCTGGATTCTCGGCGGAGAGCCCCGTAGTCTTCCGAGGTCACAGCCCACACGAGCCGGGGTCGTGTTACGTGCGAAAGCGGAGGCGTTTCGCCGCACTCGGCGCGGTGCCGAAGCTGATGAAGGAGGTCCGTCCCAGATGAACGAGCCGCGCGCCGATCTCCCCCGGACGGTCCTCGCCGTCCTCTTCCTCGGCCTTCTGATCGCGTCCTCGCTCTGGATCCTGAGCCCGTTCCTGATCGCCGTCGTCTGGGCCACCCTGATCGCCGTCGCGACCTGGCCGCTGATGCTGTCGCTCGAGCGGCTGCTCTGGGGCAAGCGGAAGCTCGCCGTGGCCGTCCTGACGATCGCTCTTCTCAGCGTCGTCATGGTGCCGTTCCTCGCCGGTGTGGTCGCCATCGTGAAGAACGTCGACGCCATCGCCGGGTTCGCGCAGAAGCTGTCGACCCGCCAGCTTCCGCCTGCGCCCGCCTGGCTGGAGAAGATTCCGGTGATGGGCGCGAAGGCGGCAGACACCTGGAACCACGGCGCGGAGATCGGCCTCCCGGCGCTCCTCAAGGAAGCCTCGCCCTACCTCAGCGGCGGCGCGTACTGGTTCACGGAGCGGATCGGAGCCGTCTCGGCCCTCGTCGCGACGTTTCTCCTGACGGTCATCATTACGGCCGTGATGTACGCGACCGGCGAGAGCGCCGTCGCGGGCGTCAAGGCGTTCTTCCGGCGGCTGGCCGGAGAGAAGGGCGAAGCGAGCGTGGATCTGGCCGGTGGGGCGATCCGCGCCGTCGCCATGGGGGTCATCGTGACCGCGCTCGCCCAGTCGCTTCTCGCGGGCCTGGGCCTCCTGATCGCCGGGGTGCCGTTCGTCGGACTGCTCACGGCAATCATGTTCGTGCTGGCCATCGCCCAGATCGGGCCCCTGCCCGTCCTGCTGCTGGTGGTGATCTGGTCTTACAGCACCCAGGGCTCGGGGTGGGGGACGTTCCTTCTCGTCTGGTCGATCGTGGCGGGGACGGTCGACAACTTCCTCAAGCCCGTCCTCATCAAGAAAGGGGCTGACCTCCCGCTCCTCCTCATCTTCGCGGGAGTCATCGGCGGCCTGATCTCCTTCGGGCTCATCGGGATCTTCGTCGGCCCGGTCGTCCTGGCCGTCACGTACACGCTCGTCCAGGCCTGGGTCAGGGGCGAGGGCAGCGCCGCTGCGCCATGAGAAAGAACCCCCGTCGCGTCCGGCCCGGAGCCCTTGCCGGTGCCGGGGAGGGCACTTATGCTCCGAGATCAAAAGGAGAGGCCATGGCGCCCATTTCGCTCCGACCCCGACCCCGGGATGAGTCTTTCCGCACGCTCCTGGCTCTCGTCTGCGCCGCGCTCCTCATCCCCGGCGAGGGCATTCTCCTCGCACAGGAGGCGGCAAAACCGGCGACGTCCGCGGCGCCGGCCGCTCAGGCCGAGCCGGCTTCGGTGAAGCTCTCCCCGGACCAGCTCGATTCGCTGGTAGCTCCGATCGCGCTCTATCCCGATCCGCTCCTGGCCCAGACGCTCGTGGCGTCCACCTACCCGCTCGAGATCGTCCAGCTCCAGCAGTGGCTCGCGAAGAACCCGAAGCTGAAGGACAAGGCGCTGGCCGACGCGGTCGCGAAGCAGCCCTGGGACCCGAGCATCCAGTCGATGGCGGCCGTTCCCGAAGTGGTGAAACGGCTCGCGGACGACATCCAGTGGACCACGCAGCTGGGGGACGCCTTTCTCGACCAGCAGAGCGACGTCATGGACGCCGTCCAGCGGATGCGGAAGAAAGCCGAGGATAAGGGCGCCCTCAAGTCCAACGAGCAGCAGAAGGTCGAGACGAAGGTCGTCGAGGAGAAGACGGTCATCGTCGTGCAGCCCACGAACCCCGAGGTCGTCTACGTGCCGACCTACAACCCGACCGTCGTCTACCCGCCGCCGGTGTACGCCTACCCGCCGATCTACTACCCCCCCTATTACCCGGGCACTGCGCTGGTCTCTTTCGGCGTAGGGATGGCGATCGGCGCGGCCGTCTGGGGAGGCTCCTGCTGCGGCTGCGGCTGGGGTGGGAACAACACGATCAACATCAACAACAACAACAACTTCAACAAGAATACGAACGTCAACCGCGGCGGGGGCGGCGGCAACAACTGGCAGCACAACCCTCAGCATCGCGGCGGCGCCCCTTATTCGAACAAGGCGACGGCGAACAAGTATGGCGGGTCGGCCCGCGGTGAATCGCCCGGCAGCCGCCAGGCCAGCGCCCGCCAGCAGGGAGGCGCCGGAGGCCGTGGGGGGAGCGCCGGCGTCGGCGACCGCTCAGCCGGCGGCGCGGGGGGTCGTGGCGGCGGAGCGGGGGTGAGCGACCGTTCCGCGGGCGGCGCGGGGGGCCGTGGCGGGGGAGCGGGGGCGAGCCCCAGCGCCAGCACAGCCGGCCGCGGTGGCGGAGGCGGAAGCGGGTCGAGGAGCTCTAGCGCCTTCGGCGGCGGCTCCGGCGGTTACAGTGGCAGCAGCGCCCGGGCGAGCAGCTCCCGGGGCTCCTCGAGCATGGGCTCCCGGGGAGGCGGCGGGTCGCGGGGCGGCGGCGGCCGGGGGGGACGGAGGTGAGCGTCATGAAACAGTGGCTCTGTTCAGGAGTCGTCTGCGCTCTCCTCTTCGCGCCCGCTCTCGACGCCGCTGAGCCTGCGGCGCCGGCCGCAAAGAAGTCCCCGACTGCCGTCCGTCAGCGGACGTTCGACACGCCAAAGGCGGCCGCCGACGCGTTGGTTGCGGCGGCCGGGAGCTATGACGTGCCCGCGCTGAAGGAGATCCTCGGGCCGGACGGCGCGGATCTCGTCGTCACCACGGACCCGGTCCAGGACAAGAACCAGGCCGAGGCATTCGCGGAAAAGGCCCGCGAGAAGAGCGAGGTCGTCCCCGACGCGAAGAACCCGAACCTGGCGGTCCTCTCGGTCGGAGAAGAAGACTGGCCGATGCCGATCCCGATCGTCCGCAAGGGGGGCAAGTGGCTTTTCGACACCAAGGCCGGCCGGCAGGAAATCCTCTACCGCCGTATCGGGAGGAACGAGCTGACTGCCATCGAGGCCTGCCGCAACTTCGTCGAGGCGCAGCACGATTACGCGCTCGAGAAGCATGACGGCTCCCCGGTGAACCAGTACGCGCAAAAGATCATCAGCACGCCCGGAAAGCAGGACGGCCTCGTGTGGAAGAACCCCGACGGGACTTTTGGAGGGCCGCTGGGAGAGGGGCTCGCCAACGCGATCGCCGAGGGGTACTCGAAGAAGTCCGAGCCGTACCACGGCTACTACTTCAAGGTCCTGAAGGGCCAGGGCCCTGCGGCGCCGCTCGGACGGATCGACTTCGTCGTGGAGGGCGTGATGATCGGCGGCTTCGCCCTCGTCGCCGCGCCGGCCGAATATCGGGTGACCGGCGTAAAGACCTTTATCGTGAGCCACGACGGGATCGTCTACGAGAAGGACCTCGGGAAGAAGACGGTCGACCAGTTCCGCGCCATGGAGCTTTACAACCCGGACAAGAGCTGGAGCGCCGTCCGGTAGCAGCGAGGGGCGGCGGCCCGCCCTCGAGACACGAAACGCCTCGCGGCGGCCCCGGGCTACGAAACTGTCCCTGTCGGACCCGGGTCGGCCGCCCCCTCACTCCGGGGATGCGGAACGAGACCGTCCTCCAGAAAGGCGTACCGCCCGTCGAGGATCTGGCGCGCGAGCTTGTACTTCACCAGATCGTCGTTCGACCAGAGCGCCCTGAAGGTCGCGTCCACGCGGCGGCGCATCCGCCGGCAAAAGAGATCGGCCAGCTCGGTTCCCTTCCCGGTCTCCGGGTGATTCTTCGAGCGCATCTGCCTCACGCGGCAGAGCGCGGCGGCCATGGCAAACAGGTCCGCCCCGATCTCGACGGTCCGGAAGAGGAGCGATTGCCGCTTCTCGAGCTTCGATCCGTGAACGAGCATCAGGTGGAAGATCTCGCGGGAGAGCTTCCGCGTCCTTCGCTCGAGGAAGCGGAGGTGCGTGGCGAGGCCGCCGTCTGCCGAGAAGCGCGGCCAGCGTCCCCAGCCGAGCCAGCGCGATGGATACCAGCCGGCGTAAAAGGCGGCCATTCGAGGCAGGGCGGCCATTCGCTTCGTCGCCGGCGCCCTCGGTTTCGCGAAGTCGCCGGCGATCCGGAGGTGCTCATCGAGCGCCTCGCGCGCGATGAAGAGCCGCATGATCTCCGAGGAGCCCTCGAAGATCAGGTTGATCCTGTAGTCGCGAAGAATCCGCTCCACGGGGATCGCCGGCTCTCCCCGCGCCTTCAGGGAGTCGGCCGTCTCGAAGCCGCGCCCGCCGCGCACCTGGAGCGTCCGGTCGACGATCCACCACCCTTCCTCCGTGTTCCACATCTTGGCGACGGCGGCCTCGAGGCGAATGTCG
>JBLMYG010000446.1:0-3628 GCA_050258155.1 Acidithiobacillales bacterium | reverse complement strand
TACGAAAGGAGGCCGGTAAAGGCCGCCAGATAGGCCGTGAACTCCTTCTTCGAAAAGGCCAGGAATTCGGGGACGTCGAATCCGAAGGAGAAGAACGGACCTCGCCCCGTGAGGACGACGGCCCGGATCTTCGGGTCGCCCTCCAGCTCTTCCAGGCGGCCTCTCAACTCTGCGACCACCGCACCGTTCAGGGCATTGACCTTTCCGCGGGCCAGGGTGACCGTGGCGATCCCGTCGTCCGTTTCCAGTTCCGTGAAGCTCATGAGGCGCTCTCCTCGTCGTTTCCCTGGATCGTTGCCGCTGCCATCGGGGTCCGGAGTCCGGGCGCGGGCCCGGCCGTGAGTATGAGCATGCGCTCGCCTGCCTAAGGCTCGGACATCCTTCTGCCTCAACGGCCTCTAGACGCGAAACTGCGAGGTGGCTCCGCACTCGGTCGGCTAGACGAACCTCGTTCTCAGGCAGAACAGAGAACAGTCAACCCGTTCTCAGCCCCGAACCGCTTCTGAATGAATGGGTTGTCTCAGAGTGCGCGGAGCGGACGCAAGACTGCCACCACGAATTAGCGGACGGCGCTGGAGAGCGCCGATGCTTGCGCGCCGACTGGAGGAGCATCGACGAGGCCTGGGGCGCTATAGTGAACAGGTCGAACCTGAGCTGCTACGTCAGCTAGACGGCTCCGTGCAACGGGGTCCCGAAGCGAACACAAGAGGAGATCCGAATGACCGCCAGACGACTCGCCGTTCTCCTCGTGGCAACGGCACTCGCGACCTCGCTTCCGGCGTCCGCGGTCGAATCGAAGGACGCCACCGAGGCGACGAAGAAGGCCAACGCCGACGTCCTGAAGACGCTTCCCTTCGCCGACAAGCAGGATTTCGAGTTCGCGCACAAGGGCTTCATCGCCCGCCCGAAGTCCCTCGTGATCAGGGACGCGAAAGGCGCTCCCGTGTGGGACATGGAGAGCTACGCGTTCATCGGGGAGGACAGGGCCGCGCCGCCCTCGGTCAACCCGAGCCTCTGGCGCAACGCCCAGCTCAACACGATCGCAGGCCTCTTCAAGGTCAGCGAACGCATCTACCAGGTGCGTGGCTACGACCTCTCGAACATCAGCTTCGTGCAGGGCGACACCGGCTGGATCGTCTTCGACCCCCTCGTTTCGGCGGAGACGGTGAAGGCGGCGTACGACCTCGTGTCGGAGAACCTCGGCAAGAAGCCCGTGCGGGCGGTCGTTTACAGCCACTCGCACGTCGATCACTACGGGGGCGTCCGCGGCGTCGTGGACGAGGCCGACGTCAAGTCCGGCAAGGTGAAGATCTTTGCGCCCGACGGCTTCCTCGAGCACGCGATCAGCGAGAACGTCACCGCCGGGAATGCGATGAGCCGCCGCGCCATCTACATGTACGGCGCACTCCTGCCGCGGGGCGAGAAGGGCGGCGTAAACGCTGGGCTCGGCCAGACGACCTCCTCCGGGGACTCCGGCCTGATCCCGCCGACCGACATCATTTCGAAGACCGGGCAGGAAGTGAAGGTCGACGGCGTCACGATGGTGTTCCAGATGACCCCGAACACCGAGGCCCCCGCGGAGATGAACACGTGGTTCCCGCAGTTCAAGGCCCTCTGGATGGCCGAGAACTGCACCGCCACATTGCACAACCTGTACACGCTCCGTGGGGCGCAGGTGCGCGATGGGAAGAAGTGGGCGAACTACCTCGACGAGTCCATCGACCTCTACGGCAAGGACGCCCAGGTGGTGTTCCAGTCCCACCACTGGCCGCGCTGGGGCAACGCCTACGTCGTCGACTACATGAAGAAGACCCGCGACACGTACAAGTACATCCACGACCAGTCCGTGCGGCTCCTCAACGAGGGCTACACGTCGGCCGAGATCGCCGACAGGATCGAGCTGCCCGCCGAGCTGAACCAGCTCTGGTACGTCCGCGGCTACTACGGCACCGTCAAGCACGACGCCAAGGCCGTCTATCAGCGTTACATGGGCTGGTACGACGCGAACCCGGCGAACCTCGACCCGCTGCCCGCCGAGCCCGCGGCGAAGAAGTTCGTCGAGTATATGGGTAGTTCCAGGGCTGTTCTGGCGAGGGCCCGGGAAGACTTCGCGGCGGGCAACTACCGCTGGGTCGCCCAGGTCGTGAACAACGTGGTCTTCGCGGAGCCGGACAACAAGGAAGCGCGAGAGCTCCAGGCCGACGCGCTCGAGCAGCTCGGCTACCAGGCCGAGTCCGGCCCGTGGCGCAGCGTCTACCTGCAGGGCGCGTTCGAGCTTCGCAACGGCGTTCCGAAGGCCGGAGGCTTGAGCACCGCCAGCCCGGACACGATCAAGGCGATGCCTCCCGAGATGCTGTTCGACTACCTCGCCGTCCGTCTCAACGGCCCGAAGGCCGCCGGAAAGAAGATCGTGCTCAACCTCGACTTCCAGGACCTGAAGACGGGGTACGTTGTCACGGTCGAGAACGGCGTCATGAACTACACCCACGGTCGCCAGGACCCGAAGGCCGACGCCACGCTCACGCTCACCAAGGCGGCGCTGAACGCCGTGCAGCTCAGGGAGTCAACGCTCGACCAGAAGATCGCGTCGGGCGACATCAAGATCGCGGGCCGCAAGGAGGCCCTCGGGGAGTTCATCGGCCTCCTCGACGACTTCCCGTTCTGGTTCAACGTCGTTACGCCCTAGCGTGCCCAGGGTCGGGCCGGAGGAGGCGCGGGGCGCTTCGGCGCCCCGCACCGACCTTTCCATGGCATCTTTCAGCAGTGTGTCGGGGTGCAACGGGATAAGGCGAGGGCTGTGGCGCGCGAAGGCCAGCGTGGACGCGCGCTGCGGAAGCCCTTCTGATCCCAGGACTTCAGACACGAAACCCCGCAAGGGTTCTCGCGAGGTTCCTGTTCACCGCGAACCTGCTGGAAGTTCGCGGGGGAGAAGAGTGGCTCTCCGCTCTTCTGTTCGATGCCGGCCGCAATTTCCATTGCTGTCCGACACCTGGAATGAACTCGACGCGGCGCGGCCCGACACGCCCATACTGAAAGCGTGAGGAGCACCCGTGGATCGCCGTGAGATCACCCTCCACGGCCACCGGTTCAGCTATCGGACCGAGGGGACCGGGCCCCTTCTGGTCCTGCTGCACGGGATCGCGGGGACCTCGGCGACGTGGGATGGCATTCTCCCGCTGGTCAGCCCGCGCCACACGGTCCTCGCCCCGGACCTCCTCGGCCATGGGGAATCTGCCAAACCTGCGGGCGACTACTCGCTCGGCGCCTACGCCAACTCCATCCGCGACCTCCTCGAGGCGCTGGGCTACGAGCGCGCGACGATCGCCGGTCACTCGCTGGGAGGCGGCATCGCCCTCCAGTTCGCCTACCAGTTCCATGAGAAGTGCGAGCGTCTCGTCCTCGTCTCGAGCGGCGGCCTCGGCCGCGAGGTGCACCGGCTCCTTCGGGCCGCGGCGCTCCCTGGGGCCGAGGTGGTCCTTCCGTGGCTGAGCAGAGCGGGGCGGCGGAGCATCGGCAAGGTCGTCCACGCGCTGGGGAAGGCGGGCCTGAGGGCCAGCGCCGACCTCGAGGAATCGTGGCGGAGCTTCATCTCGCTCGAGGACTCGGAGGCGCGCCGGGCCTTCCTCCA
>JBLMYG010000445.1:0-13397 GCA_050258155.1 Acidithiobacillales bacterium | reverse complement strand
GTGGCCTGAAGCCGGTCGCGAAACGCCACGGCCACCAGTATAGGGAGCCGAAACGCAGCCCGCGACAGCACCGCGGAGAATCCTCGGCACGTCACGGCGAGGCTGATCAGTGGGACAAGGTCAGTAGCCTTCTCCGTCGCGGGCGGGTGCGGCCTTGCCCCGATGAAGCCGGAAGACCGTCACGAAGTAGACGACGGCCAGAGGCAGTCCGACCGAAAACCAGACGAGCGCCGTCCGGAGTCCGGCCGGATCGGCTCCGGCATTCCGCGTCGTCAGCGAAAGGGCCTCGTCCCCCCTGGCGCGGAGCAGGACGGGAAAGGAGCAGGCCGCGGTGGCGAGGGAGAGACCCGCGAGAAATGCCGACGAGCCGAAAAAGGCCGCGAGCGGCCGCCTGCGCGAGAGTCCTCCGATGGCCAGGAGATAGCCGGCCAGAGCGACCACCCCGAGAAGACCGACCAGGGGACGGGAGGACAGCGCATGGAGAAATGTGGGGTTCAACCGGACCGTCGCGGCCGTGACGAGGGCCCAGAGGAGGCCGACGAGCGCGAAGAGACGCCGCCCGGCCTCGCGGCTCCTCTCCTCCACCGCCCCGCTGGTCTTCCAGGCGAGGTACGCGGCCCCGTGCGCCGAGAGCGCGGCGAGGGCAAAGAGGCCCACCAGAAGCGTGTACCAGTCGAGGATCCCGACCGGATCCCGTGCCGAGAAGTCGGTGAAGAGGGTCAGGCTGAACCAGCCGTCCGGACCGAGAGGCAGCCCTCTGAGGAGGTTCCCCAGCGCCGCGCCGAGCAAGACGGGAAGAAGCGCGCTGGCCGCCGAGAACACCGTGTCCCACGAGCCGCGCCAGAGCCGGTCGGTCACGTGGCTCCGGAACTCGATCGAGATCCCCCGGAGGATCAGGCACCAGACGACCAGGAAGATGGCGAGGTAGAAGCCCGAGACTCCGGCGGAGAGAGCCCGCGGGAAGGCGACCAGGAGCGCGCCCCCCGACACGATGAGCCAGACCTCGTTGCCGTCCCAGAACGGGCCGATCGCCGCGAAAACCTGCCGCCGCTCCTCCTCCGTTCTCGCAACAGCGAGGTGAAGCGCGCCCGCGCCGAGGTCGAACCCGTCGAGGACCACGTACGCCGTCAGCATGAGCGCGGCGATCGCGTACCAGACCTCAGGCATGAGCCGCCTCCGCGCCGGCCGGAGCGGCCGCCGGACCGGTCTTCGGGCCATGGCCGATCTCCCGCGCGATCAGGAAGAGAAAAAGGACCGACAGAAGCGCGTAGAGACCACAGAAGCCGATCAGCGTGAAGAGGGCCGTCCCGGAGTGAACATTCGGGCTCGCTCCCTCTGCGGTCCTGAGGATTCCGTAAACGAGCCAAGGCTGCCTCCCCAGCTCCGCAGTGAGCCAGCCGGCGACGACCGCGATGTACGGGAAGGGAAAGGCGAACATCAGGATCGTGAGCATGGTGCGGCTTCGCTCCAGCCGGCCCGCGGCGAGGAGGGCCGCCGCCAGAGCCATGACGGCGATGAGGATCGTGCCGAGCCCCGCCATGATGTGGAACGCGTAGTAGAGGAGCTCGATGTTGTCGGGCCACTCGTTTTCCGGAAACTCCGACAGGCCGCGGACGTCAGCCCTGAAGGTGCCGTAGGCGAGGAAGCTCAGGATGCCCGGAACCCGGATGGGGTTGTCGAGGCGCTTCTCTCTCACGTTCGGCTGGCCGATCAGGTCGATGGGAGCCATCCCCCCGCTCTCGAAGCGTCCTTCCATGGCGGCCAGGGTCACGGGCTGGTACCGGGCCACCAGCTTGGCCTGCAGATCCCCTGTCGGAAACGCGACGAGGACGGACGAGACGAACCCCGCGACGGTCCCCAGCCCGAGGAACCGCCGCGCAGCCTCCTGGTGGCGCCCCTCGAGAAGGTAGAACGCCCCGAGCGACGCCACGACGAACGAGGCCGTCGCGACCGCCGAGAGCTGGTTGTGGGCGTACTGAAGGAGCGCCCAGGGGTTCAGGACGAAGCCGGCGAAGTCGGCGAGGGCGAGCGTCCCGTCTCCGGCCACCCGGTGCCCGGCCGGGTGCTGCATGAAAGCGTTCGTCGCAATGATGAAGTAGCCCGAGAGCCAGCTTCCGACGAAGAGCGCCACGGCGGCCAGGAAATGCCCGATCCGCCCGAGCCGCTTCTCGCCCCAGACGAGGAGAGAGAGGAAGCTCGACTCAAGGAAGAAGGCGAAGAGCCCTTCCATCGTGAGCGTCTGCCCGACGACGCTTCCGGCGATCCGCGAAAAGCGGGCCCAGTTCGTCCCGAACTGAAACTCCATCGGGATCCCCGTGACGACGCCGGCGGCGAAGTTGATTCCGAAGATCCGGATCCAGAAGCGCGCGGCGTCGTTCCAGCCTTCCCCGCCGCGGCGGAGCCCCAGCGCCTTCATGACGACGATCAGGAAGGCGAGGCCCATCGTCAGGACCGGGAAAAGGTAGTGGTAGACGATCGTGAAGGCGAACTGAAGCCGGTGGAGGAAGAGGGGATCCCCCATGGCGGAGCGCTCAGCCCGCGGTCATCGATGACAGAAACTCGGTGTTGTTTTTCGTCTTCTCGAGCCGCTCGAGGAGAAGCTCCATCGCCTCGACGGTCGAGAGCGGGGTGAGGACCTTCCGGAGGATCCAGACGCGGTTGAGCTCCTGCTTCTCGAGGAGCAGCTCCTCCTTCCGCGTGCCGGACTTGTTGAGGTCGATGGCCGGGAAGACGCGGCGGTCGACGAGCTTCCGGTCGAGGTGGACCTCCATGTTGCCGGTCCCCTTGAACTCCTCGAAGATCACGTCGTCCATCCGCGAGCCGGTGTCGATGAGCGCCGTCGCCATGATGGTGAGCGAGCCCCCTTCCTCCACGTTTCGCGCGGCGCCGAAGAAGCGTTTCGGCTTCTGAAGCGCGTTGGCGTCGACGCCGCCCGAGAGGACCTTCCCGGACGGGGGGCACGTCGTGTTGTAGGCGCGGGCGAGGCGCGTGATCGAGTCGAGGAGGATCACGACGTCCCGTTTGTGCTCGACGAGGCGCTTGGCCTTCTCGATGACCATCTCGGCGACCTGGACGTGGCGTGTGGCGGGCTCGTCGAAGGTGGAGCTGATGACCTCCCCCTTCACCGACCGCTGCATGTCGGTCACCTCCTCGGGCCGCTCGTCGATCAGCAGGACGATCAGCGTGATCTCCGGGTGGTTCGTCGTGACCGAGTTGGCCAGCGCCTGGAGGAGCATCGTCTTGCCGGTCCGCGGCGGGGCGACGATGAGGCCCCGCTGTCCCTTCCCGATCGGCGAGATCAGGTCCAGAACCCGCGAGGAAAGGTTCGGCGTCTCCAGCCGGATCCGCTCCTCCGGATAGAGCGGCGTCAGGTTGTCGAAGAGGATCTTCTCCCGCGCCACGTCGGGGTGCTCGAAGTTGACCGCCTCGACCTTGATGAGGGCGAAGTACCGCTCCCCTTCCTTGGGCGGGCGGATCTGTCCGGAGATCGTGTCCCCCGTCCTCAGGCCGAATTTCCTGATCTGCGAGGGGGAGACGTAGATGTCGTCCGGCCCGGCGAGGTAGTTGTACTCGGGGGCCCGGAGGAACCCGAAGCCGTCCGGGAGGACCTCCAGCACCCCCTCGGAGAAGATGAGGCCCATCCTCTCGGTCTGGGCCTGCAGGATCTTGAAGATCATGTCCTGCTTCCGGAGGGCCGGCGCCCCCTCGACCTCGAGCTCCTGGGCGATCTTCAGGAGCTGCGGCATCGTCTGGTTGTGGAGCGTCCGGATGTCGAGCACTTCCGTGCCGGACGGCGTGGCCGCCGGGTCCTCGACGTCGCTCGGAAGCTCGCGGGGATCGATGGCGGGGGTCGCGTAGTCGGCGCCGGGAACCTTGCGGCGGGGCATGGGGGCCTCCTCAGGATGGAAGGGCGGGCGCGCCGGAGGGGACGCGTCCGCGGGGTCGGGCCTCGAGCCGTTTGGGGAGAAGCCGGACGAGGTCGATGAGGTTCTCGCCCGTCTCGGACGAGACGGGCAGGACAGGGCGGTCGTCGCGCGCGAACTCGGCGGTGAGCGCGCGGAGCTGCAGGGCGCGCGCCGCGGGTCTCACGACGTCCCACTTCGTCACGACGACGACGGTCGGGATGCCGGAATTCGCGAGAAAAAGAGCCATCGAACGGTCGGCCTCCTGCGGAGCGAGCCGCCCGTCCACGAGGAGGAGCGCCTCCGCGATCGGGAACGTCACGAGTCCCTCGATCAGGGCCTCCATCTTTCGTCGTTGCTCATGGCTGCTCTTCGCGAAGCCGTATCCCGGGCAGTCGACGACGTGGAAGGCGTCGTCCACGCGGTACCAGTAGAGGGCCTGCGTCCGGCCGGGGGTGGCCGAGACGCGCGCCACGCGGATGCCGAGGAGCGCGTTCAGGAGGCTCGACTTCCCGACGTTCGACCGGCCGAGGACCGCGAGGGCTGGAAGTTCGGCGCCTCCCGGCCTCTCTCCGGGGCGGTGCCCGGCCAGAACGAGGCGGACGGCGGCCCCGAGGCGGCCTTTCGGGCCGGCTCTCGGCCGCCCGGTCTGTCGCCCGGCGGCGCGGCTCGGGGGCGTGGGGACGGAATTCATCGAAGCTTCGGAAGCGGCCCGGAGCGGGCCGCGGCGTTGCGGTGAACCGGGGAGGTCGTTCGTGTCTGTTCGGGAGAAGCGGCGGCTGTCACCGCCGGGGGGCCGGGCAAAGGACCTCCGGCGAACTGAGATTCTACCTCAAACGGAGGGAGGGGGATCGACGCGAGGCGTCGGTGGGGAACCAGCAGGCTGCTGGTTCCGCCCGGCTCATCAATGCGTGGTGGGAGGGGCCGTGCCCGCTTCTTCGGGGAGAACCTTGGGGATCATCGTCGACGGCGCTCCCTCCAGCGTGAGGCGGACCACCTCGTCCACCTCCTCGACGAGGTGGAACTCCATGACGTTTCGGATCTCCTCGGGGAGGTCGTCGAGGTCCTTCTCGTTCTCCTTCGGGAGGATGAGCGTCATGATCCCGGCGCGGTAGGCGGCGAGGAGCTTCTCCTTGATGCCGCCGACCGGGAGCACCTTTCCGCGGAGCGTGATCTCCCCCGTCATCGCGATGTCCTTCCGGACAGGGACCCGCGTGACCGCCGAGAGGATCGACGTCGCCATGGTGATCCCGGCCGAGGGGCCGTCCTTCGGGATCGCCCCCTCGGGGATGTGGACGTGGATGTCCTTCTTCTCGTAGAAGTCGGGCTCGGCGCCGTAGATCTCCGCCCGGGTCCGGACGTACGAGAGGGCCGCGCGCGCCGATTCCTGCATCACCTCGCCGAGCTGGCCGGTCAGGACGAGGTTCCCCTTTCCGCGCATCAGGGTCGTCTCGATGTGGAGGACGTCTCCTCCCGTCTCGGTCCAGGCCAGGCCGGTCGCCAGGCCGATCTCGGCCTTCTCCCCCTTCTTCCCGAGGCGGAACTTCGTCTTGCCGAGGAAGTCGACGAGATTCTCTCCCGTCACGGTGACCGGAAGCTCCGGGCTTGTGGTCAGGATCCGGCGAGCGATCTTCCGGCAGACCGAGGCGATCTCCCGCTCGAGGTTGCGGACTCCCGCCTCGCGCGTGTACTTCTCGATCAGGCCGTAGAGCGCCCCGTCTTCGAAGGCGGCCTGCTCCTTCTTCAGCCCGTTCTCCTTGATCTGCTTCGGCACGAGGAACTGCTTCGCGATGGCCAGCTTCTCGTTCGGCGTGTAGCCGGAGAGCGGGATGATCTCCATCCGGTCCTTCAGGGCCGGCGGGATCGGGTGGACGACGTTCGCCGTCGCGATGAACATCACCTTCGACAGGTCGTACTCCGCGTCGAGGTAGTGGTCGACGAAGGCGTGGTTCTGCTCCGGATCGAGGACCTCGAGGAGCGCCGAGCTCGGGTCGCCCCGGAAGTCGACGGACATCTTGTCGACCTCGTCGAGAAGGAAGACCGGGTTGACGGTCCCGGCCTTCTTCATGAGCTGGATGATCTGGCCCGGGAAGGCGCCGATGTAGGTCCGCCGGTGGCCGCGGATCTCAGCCTCGTCCCGGACGCCGCCGAGTGAGATTCGGATGAACCGACGGTTCAGCGACCGTGCGATGCTCTTGGCGAGCGACGTCTTCCCGACGCCCGGCGGCCCCATGAAGCAGAGGATCGAGCCCTTCGTCTCCGTGACGAGCTGGCGGACGGCCAGGAATTCCAGGATCCGTTCCTTCACCTTCTCCAGGCCGAAGTGGTCGTCGTTCAGGATCTTCTCGGCGCGTTTCAGGTCCTTCGCCTCCCGGGATGACTTCTTCCAGGGGACCGAGACGAGCCAGTCGATGTAGTTTCGCGACACGGTCGCCTCGGCAGAGACGTTCGGCATCGCCTCGAGCCTCTTCAGCTCGGCGAGGGCCTTCTCCTTCGTCTCCTTCGGCATTCCCGCTTTCTCGATCTTCCCGCGCAGCTCCTCGATCTCGTCGGTCTTGTCGTCCTTCTTCCCGAGCTCCTGGTGGATCGCCTTGATCTTCTCGTTGAGGTAGTACTCCTTCTGCGCCCGCTCCATCTGCTTCTTGACCTTGCTGTTGATTCGCCGGTCGATGTTGATCTTCTCGATCTCGATCTCCAGCAGGTCCTGCAGCTTCTGGAGGCGCTCCAGCGGGTTGATCGTCTCGAGGAGCGCCTGCTTGTCGGGTGTCGCGATGGAGGTCGGAAGGTGGCCCGCCAGGACGTCGCCGAGCACGTCGGGGTCGTCCATCTTCAGCGACGAGACGAGGGCCTCGAACGCCAGGTGGTGGGAGAGCTTCGCGTACTGCTCGAAGACGCCGAGAACCTTCTGGAGGTAGGGAGCGACGTCCCCGCCGCCGGTGACGGGGCGCGGCTCCACCGGCTCGACCGCGACCGCGAGGTGGCCCGACGCCGGCGCGACGCTCCGGATGAGCCCGCGCGAGACCCCTTCGACCATCACCTTGATGTGGCCGTTCGGGAGCTTGAGGGACTGCACGACGACGGCGACCACCCCCATCTCGTGGATGTCTCCCCCCTGCGGCTCGTCGATCTTCGGGTCCTTCTGCGCCGCGAGGAAGATCTTCTTCTCGGGAGAGGCGAGCGCTTCCTCGAGCGCCGAAATGGACGAGGCGCGGCCCACGACGAAGGGAGCCATCATGCGGGGGAAGACGACCATGTCCCGCAGCGGCACGAGCGGGAGCAGGACGCGGGGGGGGCCGGCGGGTTCGAAGGGGGTGGGGGTCGTCATGGGGTCACCTCGAAGGCGCGTGCGCGCACCACAGGAAACGGGATCTCAAAGGCCGGTGGGTGGGGCCCGCCGGCGAGCGGAGCCTCAGCCCGCCTTCCGGAGGGAGAGGATCGGGGCGGCGCGGCGGAGCACGACGTCCCTGGTGATGACGCACTCCTCGATCTCCTCCTCGGACGGCACCCGGTACATGACGTCGAGCATGATCTCCTCGAGGATGATCTTGAGCCCGCGGGCGCCGACGCTTCGCGTGATCGCCTCCTCGGCGATCTGCTCGAGGGAGTCGTCCGTGAAGCGGAGCGCGACGCTCTCGAACTCGAGGAGAGTCTGGTACTGCTTGATGAGAGAGTTCTTCGGCTCCTTCAGGATGGCGACGAGGGAGGCCTTGTCGAGGTCGTGGAGCGAAGCGACGACCGGGACGCGCCCGACGAACTCCGGGATCATCCCGTACTTGATCAGGTCCTCGGGGTGGACCTTCTCCAGGAGCTCACCCGCCCGCTTCTCCTTCCTCGTGGCGATCTTCGCCCCGAAGCCCATTTGCTTGTCGGTCAGCCGCCGGCTGATCAGGTCCTCGAGGCCGACGAAGGCGCCGCCGCAGATGAAAAGAATGTTGGTCGTGTCGATCTGGATGAACTCCTGGTGGGGGTGCTTCCGCCCGCCCTGCGGCGGCACGTTCGTCACCGTCCCCTCCAGGATCTTGAGGAGTGCCTGCTGGACCCCCTCGCCGGAGACGTCGCGCGTGATCGAGGGGTTCTCGCCCTTCCGGGCGATCTTGTCGACCTCGTCGATGTAGACGATGCCGCGCTCGGTCTTCTCCTTGTCCTGCCCGGCGGCCTGGTAGAGCTTCAGGATGATGTTCTCGACGTCCTCGCCGACGTAGCCCGCCTCGGTCAGCGTCGTGGCGTCGGCGATCGTGAACGGGACCGAGAGCATCCGGGCCAGCGTCTGGGCAAGGAGGGTCTTCCCGGTCCCCGTCGGGCCGATCAGGAGGATGTTCGACTTCTGGAGCTCCACGTCGAGCTTGCGGTTCTTCTCGAAGTAGTCGATCCGCTTGTAGTGGTTGTAGACCGCGACGGCCAGCTTCCGCTTCGCCGTCTCCTGCCCGACCACGTACTCGTCGAGGAACTCCTTGATCTCCCTCGGCTTCGGGAGCTTCGCCTCGGGCTTGGTCTGGTCGAGGACCCGGTCCTCCGCGATGATGTCGAGGCAGATGTCGACGCATTCGTCGCAGATATAGACCGTCGGCCCCGCAATCAGCTTCTTCACGTCGCGCTGCGACTTGTTGCAGAAGCTGCAGCGGAGAACGTCACCCGGCCCGGTCTTCTTCGTCATGAGGAACTCCAGCTACTCCCCGTTTCCATCTTACCCCGTTCCGGCGCTGCTCGTGGAAGGCCCCCGCCTCACGCCGGCGTCTTCTCGTCCCGCCGCCGGATGACGAGGTCGATCAGGCCGTAATCCTTCGCGGCGCCGGGCTCGAAGATGTTGTCCCGGTCGGTGTCCTTCTCGATCTGCTCGATCGGGCGGCCCGTGTGGAACGCGAAGATCTCGTTCAGCCGCTTCTTCGTCCGGATCATCTCCTTGGCCTGGATCTCGATGTCGGAAACCTGCCCCTCAGCCCCGCCGTGGGGCTGGTGGATCAGGATGCGGGCGTTCGGCAACGCGGCGCGCTTCCCCTTCGCCCCGCCGGCCAGAAGGACCGCCGCCATCGAGGCGGCCTGCCCGATGCAGTACGTCGCCACGTCGGGCTTGACGTACTGCATCGTGTCGTAGATCGCGAGCCCCGCCGAGACGACTCCGCCCGGCGAGTTGATGTAGAGGGTGATGTCCTTCTCGGGGTTCTCCGCCTCGAGGAAGAGCATCTGGGCGATGACGAGGTTCGAGACGTCGTCGTTGATGCTCGAGCCGAGGAAGATGACGTTGTCCTTCAGAAGGCGCGAGTAGATGTCGTACGCGCGCTCTCCGCGGTTCGTCTGCTCGATGACCATCGGGATCAGCATCGACATGAATGGGCCCTCTCCTCCGGAATCTTACGCGTCAGCCGGCGACGGTGGCTTCGGCGAGGAGGAAGTCGACGACGCGGTCGATCCGGATCTCCTCGCGCAGCCCTTCCAGCCGCCCCGCCTTGACGAGAGCGGCCTTCAGCTCGCCGAACGACATGCCCGCGGCCGCCGCGCGCCTCTTCAGCTCGGCGTCGACCTCGGTGTCGGTGACGGCGATTCCTTCGGCCTCGCCGATGGCGTCGAGGAGGAGGTACTCCTTCACCCTGCGGACGGCCCCTTCGCGCGCCTCGCCCCGGAGGGCGTTCCAGTCGATCCGCGCCTCCTTGAGGTTCACCCCCTGCCGCGTCAGATGGCGGGAGTACTCCCGGAGGGCCGAATCGGTCTCGGCCTCGGTCATCGACTCCGGGGCGTCGACCTCGTTCAGCGCCAGAAGGCCGTCCAGAACCGCACGGCGGCGCGTCTCGCGGAGGGCGGCCTCCTTCTCCCTCGTCAGCGAATCGGCGACCTGCTTCCGGAGCAGGTCGAGGCCGGCGCCCTCCGGAGGCTCCCCCTCGTGCGGCGTCATGACCGTCCGGGCGAAGTCGTCGTCCAGGGCGGGGAGGACGCGGCTCTTGATTGCCGCGAGGTGAACGTTGTAGAGGACCGTCTTCCCGGCGAAGGCCGGGTCGGCGGCGTCGGCCGGAAAGTCCTTCTGGAAGCTGGCGCTCGCTCCCGGGACGGCTCCGCGGAGGTGCGCCGAGAGCTCCGGCATCGTCCCCGCGCCGCCGATCTCCACGAGCGTCTTCTCCGCCTCGAAGTCCTTCCCGTCGCCGGCGGGGAACGACCCCCGAATGTCGACGAGGGCGAAGTCGCCGTCGGCGGCCGGCCGCGACTCCACCGGGTCGAACTGGGCGTGCCTCTCGCGCAGCCGCTCGAGGACGGCCTCGATCTCCTCGGCGGTCGGCGCCGGGGAGCCGGAGGGGACCTTGAGGCCCCGATAGTCCTTCGGCGCCAGCGGGGGGCGGACCTCGATCCCCACCTTGAAGGTGAGCGGCGCGTCGAACTCGAACTTCAGGTCGTCGACCTTGGGGGAGCCGAGCGGGATCAGGTTCCTCTCCTTCAAGGCTCCGGTGACCGACTCCTCGACGAGCTGGTCCACGACCTCCCCCTTGAGGGCCTCGGCGAAACGCCTCTTGATCAGCTCCAGGGGGACCTTGCCGCGGCGGAAGCCGGGGATGTTGACGTTCTTCGCGAGGGTCCGGGCGATCCGGTCCGTCACACGGCGGACCTCCTCGGCGGGGACCTCGACCGTCAGGGACTTCTTCGTCGGGGAGTCGTCGGCAAAAGACGTGATCATCGGGTGGTGTCCTTCGTCCCGTTCGGAGGCGTGGTGGTGCGGGAGGAGGGAATTGAACCCTCACGGGTTTCCCCACCGGATCCTAAGTCCGGAGCGTCTGCCGTTCCGCCACTCCCGCGGCCCAGGAGCGAGCGGAAGTTAGCACAAGAGGTCAGAACTTGAAGGTCACCTCGCCGAGGAAGCGGCGGGGGGTGGCGATGTAGTACTGGCTGTCGCCGATCTCGCTCTCGGTGACGGGGGGCCGGCTGTCGGTCAGGTTCCTCCCCGTCACCCCGACGCGGAAGCGCGGAAAGTCCCAGGAGAGGCCGGCGTCCACCTCGAAGAAGCCCGGCGTGGCGTAGGTGTTCCGCCGGTTCAGCGGCCGCTCGTTCTGGTGCCGCAGATTCAGGAAGGCTCCCGGCCCGCTCCCCGTCGCGTACCCGAGGCGCACATACCAGAGGTCCCGCGGGACCATCTCGATCCTATTGCCGTCCACGACGACGAGGTCCCCTTCGGGCGTCTCGAAGCTGAACTGGACGTACTTCGCGTCGTGGTGGGCGTAGCCGCCGCCGACGGTGAGGCCCTGGACGGCCGCCGGCTGCCAGTTTCCGTCGATCTCCATCCCCTTGAAGCGCTCCTCGCCGGCGTTGGTCAGGAGCGCTTCCCCGCTTTGCCCGAGGATCGGAACGACCATGTTCCTGAAGGTCATGTCGAAGAAGGAGAGGTCGAGCGAGACCTGCTGCGACAGCCACCGGGTCTTCAGGCCGACCTCTCCGGAATACGTCCGCTCCGGCTGGAGGATCGTGGCCGCCTCGGCCTCGGTCAGGTTCGGAGCGGCCGGCTTGAAGTTGCTCTTCCAGGCCGCATAGATGTTCGCCGTCTCGAGAGGTCCGGCCGGCTTCGAAAGGAGACGGTAGAGGGCCGCGACCCCCCCCGACCAGGCCCCGCCGCTCTTCGAATCGGTGGAGACGTCGGGCGTGGGGGTCCCGACCTCCTGCTGCGCGGCCTCAAGCGCCTCGCTCGTCAGGTCGTACCGCGCCCCCGCGGTGATCGTCAGGGGAGCCATCGGCGTCCACTCGTCGTTGACATAGAAGCCCCAGTAGGTCCGCCGATCCTGGAAGGAGCGGTTGTCGCCGACGGGAATCTGGTCCAGGGACGGCACGATCGGGACGGGCGCGACGACGAGGTCGAAGTCGAACCCGGTCCCGGAGGCCGTCGTCCGCCCCCACGTCAGGCCGACGCCTCCGACGAGCTTGTGCGAGCCGGCCGCCTGGAACCTGCCGACGGCGCGGAGGTCGTTGAAGAGGGTCGATTCCACGGGGGTCAGCGCCGTGCCGGTGGCAGAGGCGGTCATGCCGTCCGTGGCCGTGATGAACGACCTGATCTGGATCTGGTCGTCGCGGGTCAGGCCGAGCGTATCCTCCAGGGTCCAGCCCGACGAGAGCGCCGTCGAAAGCCCGCCGAAAAGGGTCGTGAAGCGGTGGTCGATCCGGGCGCCCACGACGGCGTAGTTGGCCGCCACGACGAATCCCGGGATCTGCTGCCCCGCCTCGTACGGCATCGGCGAGCCGAAGTAGTTGTAGCTGAGAGCGGTCGTCACGCCGAGACGGACCGTCGTCGCGCCGAACGTGTCGTCGCCCGAGAGCGTCAGCCGGCTGTCCGAATACGTCGTCCGGTCCTGCCACCCCGCATCGCGCGCGAGGGACCCGACGAGCCTGAGGTTGAGGCCGTGCGACGGGCTCATCCCCCAGTCGAGATCCGTGTTCCACCCCGAGAACGACCCGCCGCTGGCCCGGACCGAGCCGTGAGGCGCCCCGCTCGAGCGGGTGAAGACCTGGACCATTCCGGCGAACGCCGACACCCCGTAGAGCGTCCCCTGCGGCCCTTTCACGATCTCTATCCGGTCGACGTCGTCGATCGGGATCTGGGCGAGCGACGGGTTGAACGGCCCCCCGACGGGGACGCCGTCCACCGTGACGAGAAGGGCGTCGAACTCCTTCACCCCCCAGACGCCGATGTTGGCCGAGTGCGCGCCGCTGTCCGAGCCGTTTCCCGTGTCGACCCCGGTGACGTTCTGGATCGCCTCGGCCACCGTCCGGACGTTCCTGCGGCGGAGTTCCTCCCCGGTGATGACCGCCGTCGAGCCGGCGGTATCGACCGACTCCTCGGGGAGCTTCGTGGCCGAGACGACGATCTCGGCCGAGGCCGTCGGCGCGGGTGGAGCCTGCGCCGCGAGCGGCCCGGCCGCAAGGAGAGGAGCCGAAAAGCACAAGATTTTGAGAACAATTCTCTTCATCGGGAAAAGCCCTTTCCGGAGGCGGAGCCTCGCCTCCATCCCGAAAACAGGCCTCGGGAAGGGGCTTCGGCCTACTCGCGAAGAGGGGGAAAGAGGGGCAGGAACCGAACGGGCGGCGCTGAACCCGTATCGCCTCCGGTCGCCGGGGCGCTTCCGGAGATGGCCTCCCTGGCAGGCGACCCTGGGACTGCGCGGGCCGGCTCGTCGAACCCGTCGGTGCGGGGAATCAGCCGTTCACAGCGCTCCGGCGCGGTGCTTCCCATGGAGGGGACGGGGAGGCTCTGGTCTCCCGCGTCCGCCTCGCGCGTCTTCCACTCCCCGTCCCGGAAGCGGAGCTCTTCCGTGCCGGAGCCCGGCCCGGGAAGGATCGTGAATTCCTCGCTCGAGGCCACGATCTCCTCTCCCGATCCACCGCACCCCTCCCGAAGGGCGAGGACGGCGTGCTCCGTCGGAAGCCCGGGGATGCGCCAGAGAGCCTGGAGGTCGCCGGGGCCGATCTCGGCCGTCAGCCGGACGGGAAAGCTCCTCCCGCCGTCGAGGGAGAGGACCAGCTCGCGCTCTC
>JBLMYG010000444.1:0-3185 GCA_050258155.1 Acidithiobacillales bacterium | reverse complement strand
GAGAGCTGGACGACGGCCCCCAGCTCGGGTTCCGCCGGCTGGTCCGGGCGGCGCGGCACCCGGCGGAGGAGGTAGACGAGGTTCCGCTTGAAGTGCCACTCCTCTGCGGGCGCCTCGCCGTTCCGGGCCATCTGCTCGAGGCGCTCCAGCGCCGCGTCACGCGCCTCGGCGCCGTGGATCTCGAGAAGAGACAGGAAGAGCCGTCGCCGTTCCCGCTTCTCTTCGACCCGGACCACGTCGAGGAGCGCCTTGACTCTCAGAGCGGGAAAGAAGTTCAGGATCTTCCTGAGGAGCGGGTGCTTCTCCGGGTGCTCTCCGAGGCTTCGCAGCTTCTCGACGTCCAGGGCGTCGAACGCCCGCCGGCACGATCCTTCAGCGCTCTTCGCGTCGATCCGCTTCTCGGCGATCAGCCTCTCGGCGACCTCGAACATCTTCGCGGCGCGGGGCAGCGATCCCTTGTTGAACTGCTCGACCGCAGCCTGGAGCATCTCGTGGAACCGCTTGCCGACCTCGACCGGGTCTTCCGGAAGCGTCACGATCTTCCGGATCGCGGCGCCGGCGCTGCCGCCCGCCGTCGATCCGGTCTGCTCGAGAGGCTCCACCCCGGGCGGAACTACCCAGCCCGGAAGGGCCCGCCCGAGGACGCGGAACGCGTCGGCCGTCTGCATCTCGAGGCCGATCCGGCGGAGCCCGTCGAGGGCCTGAGCCAGCTCCTTGTCGCTGTCGCATACGGCCGCCGCGTTCGAGAGGAGCTGGGAGAGAATGACCTCGTTCTTCTTCCTCTTCTCCGTGGCCGTCGTCTCGCGGGCCTCTGCGCCCGACGCTCGCGTCTCTCCCACCGCGCCCCCGGCGCCGGGGCCCGCTGCCGGTACCGGCGTCCCCTTCTCGACTGCCGACGCTTCCCACCGCTCGAGGAGGAGGGAGAAGCGACGGAGCTTCTTCGCGAGGTCCGTCCCCGCCGTGCCGGGCTCGCCTCCCGCCGTCGCGCCCTTCTCCGTCGCCATCGGGCTCCGGCTTCCGACCTGGCGCCTGACCACCTCGACCGCGGCGGCGCCGACAGCGTCGCCCTCGCCGAGGCGCGTCAGGTTCGCGCGGAGAAGATCGCGATCCTCCTCCGGGCACTGGCGAACGACGAGCGGGATCAGAACGTCGAGGTACGCGCGCAGCCGTTCCCTCGGGATCAGGCCGAAGGAGCCGAGCTGAAAGATCTTGTCGACCGCGTGGTAGAGGTAGTCGGAGACAGGGACCGATCCGAGCTTGCTCCGGAACTGCGCGGAGGTCCAGGCGTTGATCTCGAAGGACGTCAGCTCCACCGGATAGTCGAGAAGCAGGGTCAGCGACTCCGCCACCATGAGAGGCGGGATGCTGTCGGAGAGGTAACGCTGCAGCTCCGTCAGCGCCTCACGCACGTCGGCCGTGATCTCGTGCGTTCCTTCCGGGGGCCGGGGATCCGTCACCTGGACTCCTGTATCGCCAGCGCGCATCGGCGTCGCGCCGCCGATCCGTAATTCCTCTGATATCAATCATAACCGGTGGAGAGGACCCGCCGTAGGGACGCCCCACCGGAGTGCATACATGGCAAGTGATTCACATACATCATTTGCATCGAGGGTCCGGCACCGGACCATGCGGCCCGAAAGGGGGAGAACCATGAAAAGGACTGCCCACCTTGCCCTCGGCGTGCTCGCCGCCATCGGTCTTACCTCGACCCTTCTTGCCACGGCGGACGCCCAGAAGCAGTTCCTTGCCGCCTACCCGGCCGCCAAGGCCAAGCTCGGGAAGTGCACGACCTGCCACACGGCCGCCCTGCCCAAGAAGGACTCCTGGGACCTGAACGCCTACGGAAAGGATCTGTACGGGAAAGGCTTCGACAAGGCGACCAGGAAATATGACTTCAAGAAGGTCGAAGGCCTCGACAGCGACGGCGACGGCGTGAAGAACAGCGACGAGATCAAGGCCGGGACGAATCCCGGCGACAAGGCCTCGAAGTAAGGCCGAATCGTTGAAGGCCGGTCTCCTCGCCGTTCTCCTCGGAGGAGTGCTGCTCCCGCTGGGCGCCGCACCTCCGACGAACGACGACTGCCTGACCTGCCACGCCGACGAGATCACGCGGGCCGACGGGCGGAAGATCGCCCCCGTCGGCCCCTCCTTCGCCGCCTCGGTCCACGGGGAGGCGGGTGTCTCTTGCGTCGACTGCCACGCCGACCTGGCGAAGGCCGAGCTTCCCCACGCGGAGAAGCTGGCCCGGGTCGACTGCTCCCCCTGTCACGCGAAGCAGGTCGAGGAGTACGGGGAGAGCGCGCACGCCGCGGCCCGCGCGAAATCTCCGTTGGGCCGGGCCGCCACGTGCGTGAGCTGCCACGGGATGCACGACATCCTCCCCTCCAGCGATCCGAAGAGCCGGACGAATCACTTCAACGTTCCCGCCACCTGCCTCATGTGCCACGGGAATCCCGAGATCGTCCCGGAGGCGCCCGGCGTCGCCCGGGGGGGAGCCCCTTCGCAGTTCGTGGACAGCATCCACGGGACCGCCCTCGAGAGAATCGGCCTGTCCGTCGCGCCGAACTGCGCCTCCTGTCACGGGGCGCACCAGATCCGCGGGCCGTCCGACCCGAAGAGCCGCGTCGCCCGGATGAACATTCCGGAGACCTGCGGCCGGTGTCACGCGAAGATCCTGACGCAGTTCGAGACGGGGGTTCACTACAGGGCGCTGATGAGCGGGAACCCGCGAGCGCCTGTCTGCATCGACTGTCACTCCGCCCATGGAATCAAGACGCCCGAGACGGTCGCCTGGAAGGTCGGCGTCATCAAAGAGTGCGGTACCTGCCACGTCGACCTGATCGAAACCTACCGGGACACCTACCACGGGCAGGTCACCGAGCTCGGGTTCGCCCGCGTGGCGACCTGCGCCGACTGCCACGGGGCGCATGCCATCTATGCGCCGTCCGACCCGGCCTCGTCCGTCTCGAAGCAGAACCTTCTTTCGACCTGCCGGAAGTGCCACCCGTCGGCCACGGCGAACTTCGCAAAGTACGACCCGCACGCGGACTACAAGAACCGGCGCCGCAGCCCGCTCCTTTACTACACGGCGAGGTTCATGAAGTGGCTCCTGATCGGGGTCTTCTCCTTCTTCGGCGTTCACACGCTCCTCTGGCTCCCTCGCTCCATCCAGGAGCGACGTCTTC
>JBLMYG010000443.1:0-7051 GCA_050258155.1 Acidithiobacillales bacterium | reverse complement strand
TGGCGTCGATGCCCGAGACGCTGCGCACGGAGATCCTCGCCGGGCGGCATTCTGTCGTCGCCGCCGGCACCCACGGGAAGACGACCACGACCGCGCTCACCGCCTGGCTCCTCGCCTCGGCTGGCCGCGATCCGGGCTTTCTCGTCGGCGGCGAGCCGCTCAACTTCGACGCCCCGGCGCGCCTCGGGGGCGGTCCGGCGTTCGTCGTCGAAGGGGACGAATACTCGACCTCCTATGCCGACAAGGGGCCGAAGTTCCTCCACTACGCCCCAAGGACCCTCGTCCTGACGTCAGTCGAGTTCGACCACGCGGATCTCTTTCCGGACCTCGGTGCGGTAAAGGAAGCGTTCCGGAAGGGCGTCGCCATCGTTCCGCCGGACGGGCGCATCATCGCCTTCGCCGACGATCCGAACGTCCGGGATCTGCTGAGGGACGTCCGAACGAGGGTGACGCTCTATTCCTTGGAGGATGAGGACGCGGATTTCTCGGCGCGGGCCATCGCCGAGGACGAGAGGGGGCTCCATTTTGACGTTCTCCGAACCGGCGCTCTCTTCCTCAAGGCAGATCTCCCCCTCTCCGGACGCCACAACGTCGCCAACGCCCTCGCCGCCGTGGCCGTCGGCCTCGAGTTCGGCCTCTCACGCGAGGAGATCACCGCAGGCCTTGCCGGCTTCAAGGGGGTCCGGCGACGGATGGAGGTCCTTGGGACGGTCGGTGGCGTGACCGTCGTCGACGACTTCGCGCATCACCCGACCGCCGTTGCCACGACGCTCAAAGGTGCGAAGCGTCGGTTTCCGGGCCGGCGGGTCTGGGCTGCCTTCGAGCCGCGCTCCCTGACGGCGGGGCGGGCCGACTTCCTGAAGCCCTATCTCGAAGCCCTTTCGGAGGCCGACGCCGTGGCCCTTTGCGCCCCGTACCACGCCGCGCGCCTCTCGCGGCCCGGCGGCCCTGGTGCGCTCGATGTGGCCAAGCTGGTTGCCGAGCTGAACGATAGGAGAACCCGCGCGATCGCGGCGCGGACGTCCGACGCGCTTCTCGCCGCGGTCTTTCCCGAGCTGAGGCCCGGCGACGTCATCGTCTCGATGTCCTCCGGCGCCTTCGGCGGCTTCCCGGCAAAGCTCCTCGAAGCCCTCGGAAACCGCAGCGGCGACTGACGCTCACGCCTCCTTCTCGACCCGGACGGAGAGGGTCCCGACGCCGCCGATCCGGACCTCGACGGTCTGGCCGGGCGAGAGGGGCGAGACGCCTTCGGGCGTGCCGGTCAGGAGGACGTCACCCGGCATGAGGGTCATGGCGTGCGAGGCCCACGCCACGAGCGTCGGGATGTCGAAGGCCATGGCGCTCGTCTTTCCCGACTGCTTCACGACGCCGTCCACCAGCACCTCGAGGAGGAGATCCGTGGGGTCGACGTCGGTCTCCACCGCAGGCCCGAGCGGGCAGAAGGTGTCGAACCCCTTCGCCCGCCACCACTGACCGTCCGTCTTCTGGAGATCGCGCGCCGTGATGTCGAGGGAGCAGGTGTAGCCGAAGATGGCGCGGGCCGCCTCCTCTCGCGTCAGGCGCCGCCCTCGCTTCCCGATGACGACCGCCAGCTCCCCCTCGTGGTCCACGCGCGCCGACTCGGGCGGCAGAAGAACGGTCCCATGGTGCGGCAGGAGCGCCGAGGGTGGCTTCAGGAAGAGGAGCGGTTTCTCGGGCACCTCCTGCCCCAGCTCCGCCGCGTGCGCCCTGTAGTTGCGGCCGACGCAGAGGATCTTGGACGGAACCACGGGGACGAGGAGCGCCGCGCTCCGCCTGTCGATCGGCGGACCGCTCCGCTCGGCCTTTCCCCGGCTCTCCCACGGCGCGGCCACGAGCGGCACGATCGATTCTTCGTCCACGAGGCCGTAGACGGCCTTCCCCCGATGGTCGAACCGGACGATTCTCATCTCCACTCCTCCCAGCGGATCTCTCCTTCGAAGAGAAGGCGCGCATCCCCTGTCAGCCGTGCGCCGGCGACGCCCTCCGGCGTCGTTTCGAAATCGACCGCGAGGGTCTCACCAGACCGTGTCAGGACCTCCAGCGGCGGCGACGCGCCCGCTGCCGACGCCACGGCGGCCGATGCCACGGCCCCTGACCCGCACGCGAGCGTTTCGTTTTCAACGCCGCGCTCCCAGGTCCGGACGGAAAGGGAGGACGGGCTCCTCCGCGCGACGAAGTTGACGTTGGCCCCCTCGGGCATTTCCGGATGGTGACGGAGGGGCGGCCCGAGGAGGCCGAGGTCGAGCGCCTCGAGCGTCGCGACGTCGGCCACGGCCACGACGAGATGCGGGACGCCGACGTTCACCTCCGTCGCCTCGGAAGCTATCGCCCCGCCGCCGAGGCCGAGCGTCGTGAGGGTCCGGCCCCGGCGGGCCGGCTCCGGGAGGGTGAGCGTGACACGCCCGTCCGGGGCGACGCGTGCACCGACGCGTCCCCAGCCGGTCACGATGACGAGGTCTCCGCCGAGGCCGAGGGCGACCGACACCAGCCGGGCGGCGCACCGCGTTCCGTTCGCGCAGAAGCGGGCGGCACCACCATCGGCGTTGAAGTAGTCCGCCACGGAGTCCGCCCCCATCCGGCGGACGAAGAGAACGCCGTCCGCGCCGACGCCCGTCCGTCTGTCGCAGAGGCGGCGGATGGCCCAGGCCTCGCCCGGAGATCCCGAGGGGCTTCCGAGGAACATCACGAAGTCGTTTCCGGCCCCGCTCATCTTCACGAAGCGCGACGGAAGGGGAGAGGCTCCGCTCACTTCGCCTCCTCCGAAAGAGGGCTCTCGTTCCCGGACACGTCGACGGCCGAGACGGCGTAACGAGTCCCTTCCGGTCGACGGCCCGGATCGAACCAGACGGTCTCCTTCAGCCCGTCGGCGACCTTCGTCCAGGCCGTCGCCCCCGGCTCCTTCCGGTAGACCCGGTAGGCGGCGAGGTCGGGGACGAGGACCGGGTTCCAGACGAGACGCACGCCCTCGGCCTCCCGCAGAACGAGGAATCCGGTCGGGGCGGGGGGCGGGAAGACGTCCCGCGTGTCGACGGGGACCTCGTCGGCAGCAGGTCCGAGAATCAGCGGCTTCTGGTCGGTCGGGGCGGCGCGGATGGTATAGAGGTAATGCCGGCCCGGCCGGATGCCCTCGTCCACGTACGACGTCGTCTCCTTCACGACGGCGATCGGATCCTCGTACCACTCGTCCGTGGCCAGTTTCCTGAAGACGGCATACGCCCCGGCCTGCGCGGGACGAGAGCCGTCGAGCATCTCCTCGGGGGGGAGCCAGTCGAGGCAGACCCGGTTCTCCTCGACGGTGGCCCAGAGAAAGAGCGGGCGCCCCGGCGGAATCACCGGGACGATGTCCGCGATCGGCGACAGCTCCGAGACGAGCTTCTTCTCCCGCGTCGCCGTCACGGCGTAGCGGAGGTGGACACGCCCCAGCCGCTTCTCGCGATAGAGAGGGAGGAGGGAGTCGCGGTAGAGGACGTCGCCACCGACCGTCAGGTCGTCGAGCTCGTCGCGGGAGAGCTCGGCCACGACCACGGAACGCGCGCGGAACTCCTTCTCCTCCCGCTCGCGCGCCGGCCCGGTCGGCGCCACGGGGAGGACGACCCCTTCGCGGACGGGCTGGACCTCCCGGTAGACCGTCACCTTCCGGAGGGCCGTCAGCGGATCTCCCTGCGCGGTCTTCGACGGGAACGGAAAGCGGACCACGACATCGGAGCCCTCCTGCACCACGCCGAGCGGCTCGGGGCGCGCGGGAACCACGAGGATCGGCGGCAGCGGATCGAGTCGCTTCCCGCACGCCGACGTAACGTGCAGCACGGCCACGGCGAGGCAGAGGAGTGCGTCCCTTTTCCTTCCAGGGGGAAAGAGAGGGGGAGCCGTGGCCCTCGGCGGCTGCATCAGCAGCCACCGCATATAAGAAATAACGCGCCGCTCGGATTGCTCCGACGTCACCGTCGTTGAGCTGACCATCTGGCGAAGAAGCAAGAATGGCCTCTGTCCTGTTCCTTCACAGCACGAAGCGGGAGAGGTCGCGGTTGCGGACGAGCTCCTGGAGAGCCCGCTCCACGTACGGACGGTCGATGACGATCCGCGCGCCGGTGGCGTCGGGGCCGGCGAAGGAGATCTCCTCGAGGACCGTCTCGAGGATCGTGTGGAGCCGCCGGGCACCGATGTTCTCGAGGTTCGCGTTCACCTCCGCGGCGGCGCGAGCGATCTCCGCGAGGCCCTCTTCCGTGAAGACGATCTCGATGCCGTCGGCGGCGAGGAGGCTGGCCGCCTGCTTCGGGAGAGCGTGCTCCGGCTCGGTCAGGATCCGGACGAAGTCGGCCTCGGTCAGGGCGTCGAGGGAGACGCGGATCGGAAAACGCCCCTGGAGCTCGGGGATCAGGTCCGAGGGGCGCGCGACGTGGAAGGCACCGGCGGCGATGAAAAGGACGTGGTCGGTCTTCACCATCCCGTGCTTCGTCTTGACCGAAGTCCCCTCGACGAGCGGGAGGAGGTCGCGCTGAACTCCCTCGCGCGAGACGTCGGGGCCGGCCCCCTTCCCTTCGCGCCCGGCGATCTTGTCGATCTCGTCGAGGAAGACGATGCCGCTCTCCTCGGAGCGCCGGATCGCCTCCTGCGGGACGGTGGCCTCGTCCGTCATCGTGTCCGCCTCGCGGTCGACGAGGAGGGGCCGCGCCTCGGCGACCGTCGTCTTCACCTTCTTCTTCCGGGGCCCGCCGAAAAGGCCGGGCAGCATCCCCGGGAGGTCGATCCCCATCTCCTCGACCCCCTGCGGCGTCATGACGGAGATCTGCGGCGTCCTCTCGTCCGTCACCTCGATCTCCACCTCCCGCCCTTCCAGTTTCCCCTCCCTGAGATCGTGCCGGAGCCGGTCGCGCCCCTCCAGGGAAGATCCCTCCGAGGCCGGCTGCCGGACGAGCAGGTCGAGGAGCCTCTCCTCGGCCGCGGCGGCCGCCCGGTCGGCCACGCGGGCGCGCCGCTCCTCCTTCACGAGGCGGACCGCCGCATCGACGAGGTCGCGGGCGATGGAATCGACGTCCCGACCGACGTAGCCGACCTCGGTGAACTTCGACGCCTCGACCTTCACGAAGGGGGCGTCGGTGAGGCGCGCGATCCGGCGGGCGATCTCCGTCTTCCCGACGCCGGTCGGCCCGATCATCAGGATGTTCTTCGGCGTGATCTCGCGCGCGAGGTCGGACGAGAGCTGCTGCCGCCGCCATCGCTCCCGGAGGGCGATGGCCACCATCCGCTTCGCCTTCGACTGGCCGACGACGTGCCGGTCGAGCTCGGCGACGATCTTCCTCGGCGAGAGGTCGCGGAGGCGACCGGCCCTCATGGCAGGGTCTCGATCCGGATCGCGTCGTTCGTGTAGACGTCGATCGAGGCTGCGATGAGGAGCGATTCCCTCACGATGGCCGCTGCGTCGAGGTCGGAGTGCCCGAGGAGGGCTCGCGCCGCGGCGGCGGCGTACGGCCCCCCGGAGCCGACGCCGAGGACCCCCTCGTCCGGCGCGATGACGTCGCCGGTGCCCGACAGGAGGAGCGACGTCTTCACGTCGGCCACGACGAGGAGCGCCTCGAGCTGGCGGAGGGTCTTCTCCGTCCGCCAGTCGGTCGCCAGCTCGACGGCCGCACGCTCGAGCTGCCCGTGGAACTCCTCGAGCTTTCGTTCGAAGCGGGTGAAGAGAGTGACGGCGTCGGCGGTCGAGCCGGCGAACCCGGCGAGCACCTTCCCGTCGAGGAGGCGGCGGATCTTCGAGGCGCCTTGCTTGACGACGGTCGTCCCCATCGTCACCTGCCCGTCGCCTCCCAGCGCGACCTTTCCGTCGCGCCGGACACAGAGGATGGTCGTGTGCCGGAAAAGCTTCTTGGCCACGGGCGGAGTCTAGCCGCCCCGGCGCCTCCTAATCCCCGCTGGCCCGCGGGTGGCTCTTCCGGTAGACCTCGATGAGCCGGTCCGCATCGAGGTGGGTGTACTTCTGCGTCGTCGAGAGGGAGGCGTGGCCGAGGAGCTCCTGGATCGTCCTAAGGTCGGCCCCCGCCGCGAGGAGGTGGGTCGCGAAGCTGTGCCGCAGGGCGTGCGGCGAGGCGTGGCGCGTCACGCCGGCGAGGCGGAGGGCGCGGTCGAGGATCCGCCGGACGCTCCGGTCCGTGAGGCGTCCGCCTGCCGCGTTCCGGAAGAGGGCGTCTGAGATCTTGCGGGGGGGACGAGGACCGCCCGTCCGGCGAGAAACGCCGGGGTCGTCCCCCCCGCTTCCCCCCCCGCGCTCTCGAAGGTACAGGCGTAGGGCGGCCTCGGCTTTCGCGCCGAAGGGGACGATCCGCTCCTTTCGCCCCTTCCCGAGCGTCCGGAGCTGGCGGGAGGCGAGGTCGACATCGGAGAGATCGAGACCGACGAGCTCCGAGACGCGGAGGCCGGTGGCGTAGAGAAGCTCGAGGAGGGCGCGATCGCGCGCGGCGAGGCCTCCCGTCCCGTCCGGCCCCGCCTCCACGACCGAGGCCGCTTCCTCGACCGAAAGGGTGCGGGGGAGGGGGCGGCCGGCGCGCGGCGTCGCAACGGCCCGGGCCGGGTTCGCCGAGGTCCTCCCCTCGCGGGAGAGGAACCGGAAGAAGGTCCTGAGGGCGGAAAGGTGCCGCCCCATGGAAGTCTTCGAGAGGCCGCGGGAGCGAAGATGGGCGAGGTACGACCGGATGGCGAGGACGTCGGCCTCCGCCGCCGCGATCTGGGTCGCGGGGCGGTTCAGGAACTCCTGCGAGATAAAGGCCGCGAAGTCGCCGACGTCGCGGACGTACGCCGCGCGCGTGTGGGGGGAGACGCCCCGCTCGTCGCGAAGGTGGCGCTCGAAGGCGGCGATCTCGCCCGGGAGCATGGCTCTACTCTGGGCGCCCTCCCCCGTTTTCGAGCGGCGGGACGGCGAGCGACCGGACCTCCTTCACCAGCTCCTTGATCTGCTCCTGCGTCAGGACCTTCCCCCAGGCGGGCATCATGTCCCGCCCTCGCGTGATCGACCGGATCATCCGCTCGTCCGAGATCG
>JBLMYG010000442.1:0-3162 GCA_050258155.1 Acidithiobacillales bacterium | reverse complement strand
CCGCGAGAAGGGCGTGGATCTCGTTCGACTTGGCCCCTTTCAGGAAGAGGCCGAGAAGGAACGGGTGCTGTCCGAGGCTGACCCGGTCCTCGTAGAGAAGTCGGGTCAGCTCGTATTTCTGCGCGATGGTGCAGGGCCCCTTCACGCACGCCTCGGCCTGCGCGGTGTGCGTCCGGATCGGGTTCAGGATGCGCCGGAGCGAGAGGAAGGCCGGCACCATCGTGATGACGATGAGGGGGAGGATCGCCCACGTCAGGATCCGGAAAACGAGCGTCGTCTTCCTCTCCCGGTCGGAGGCCGCCCGCGTCTTGGCCACGAGCCCCTGCTCAGGGAAGACCTTCTTCTCGTAGAAGTCCTTGATGAAGAAGGCGCGCGACTTCTTGAAGATGTTCTCGAGGCTCTCGATGATGTCGCCGCCGGAGCCCGCGGGTCCCTTCAGGAGATCCCGGGTGGCCTGTGCGATCGGCTTCCCCTGCTGCACGCCGCTCGAGATGTAGAAGCCTCGGAAGAGGAAGGGCTCGTCGTAACGGCTCTGCGTCAGAATGGCGTCGAGGTAGCGGCGGACCGGCTCCTTCAGGGCCCGCAGCTCTTCGGGAAAGACGATGAACCTGTCGGCGTTCGCGACGCTTTCCTCGCCCGAGAGGAATTTCAGCCGGAGCTTGTGGACGCGCCCCACGATGACGTCCCATGCGTCATCCACGACCTTCGGCTCGTAGGGCTTCTCGGGGCCGGCCGGATTGGACCAGCCGACGAGCTGGCGCTGCTCGACGGGGTCGAGCTTCGTGAAGAACTCGGAGAAGCCGAGGACCCGGTCGGTCTTCGTGATCAGGAAGAAGATCGGGAAACGGATGTCGAGAAGGCGCTGGATGTGAATCAGCTTCTGCCGGATGTTCTCGGCCTTCCGGTTCTGCTCCTCAGGCGTGTCCTCGAGGAGCGAGGTGCAGGGGATGACCACGAGGACCCCGTTGATGGGGCAGTAGGTCCGGTGCTTCTTCAGGAGCTTCAGGAAGCTCGACCACTCGGCCGCGTCCGGCGCGGCTTCTTCCTGGAAGGTGAAGCGGCCCGCCGTGTCGAGGATGACGGCCTCGTTCGCGAACCACCAGTCGCAGTTGCGCGTCCCGCCGGCGCCCGAGAGGGCGTCCCCCCCGACGGGGAACTCGAGGCCCGAGTTCTTGAGCGTGGTGCTCTTGCCCGACTGCGGCTCCCCGATCAGGAGGTACCAGGGGAGAGAGTAAATGTCGAGGCCGGCCCCTTTCAGGTTCTGGACCGCTTCGATCCACTTCGTCGAGAGGTCCTTCAGCGCCTCGCGGACCTCCTCCTTCGAGGCGCCGACGCCCGCCTGGGACTCTTTCCGGAGCTCCCCCTCGAAGGCCTTTCCCCGCTGCCTGTCCCGTCCCTTCCGGAGGAACTCGAAGAGGATGACCGCGGCAAGGACGAGGAGCATCCCGAGCAGGAAGAGCCACCAGTACTTCTCGAGCCCCAGCGCCCTGATCAGGAAATAGGCGAGGGGAACGAAGAGAACGACGCCGGCAAGGTACTTGACCGGCTTCGGGAGCCCCTGGAGGAGCGAGAGGAACTCCTGCATGGCGCCTACATCAGCCCCATCGCCTGGACCGCCGTCCGGAGGTCGTCCACCGACCGCGCCCACATGAGCCACGTGATGGCGTAATAGAGGAAGAGGATGCCGACCCCGACGATCGCCACGCGCGCGAGGGTGACTGCGGGGGAGAGCTTCCGGGCCGGCGCGGCCGTGACATGGTACGCATCGGGCGTGATCCGGTCGCCGACGTCCGCGAGGTACTCCGAGAGGAGCCGGTAGACCCTCTTCTTGACGTCGACGATCTTTTCCGGCTTCTCCCGGTACTTTCCGCGGAAGCCGAGCGCCAGCCCGGTGAAGACGATCGAGGCCAGCTCCACGTCGTCGGGGCCGAGCTCCTTCGCGATGTTGAAGTACTGGTCGCCGCCGATGTTCGTCCGGAAGTACTTCTCCTCGAAGATCCGCTCCTCCCACTCCTTCGAGTGCTCCCAGCCGGAGTGAAGGAGGATCTCGTCCGCGAGCACGACGAGGGGATACCGTGCCTTCTCGTAAAGGGCATCGAGTCGCGGGTCCCCCTTCACGGCGCGCGCCTGCTCGGAAAAGATCTCCTCCAGGTTCGCGGCGACGGTGTCCGGATCGAGCTTCACGCCGCGGCGGACTTTCTGTCGGAACGAGCTGAGGAAGAGGAAGAGGCGCGACGAGACGCGGAAGAGATCGGTCGTGCTATCCACGGGTCGGGCTCAGCGGCTTCGTGACGACGTAGAGATAGAACTTCAGCTTCGGGTCGAGCATGCCGGACACCGCCATGACGTGATCCTTCACGACGTTCGCCCAGTAGATCCCCTCCTTCTCGATGGTGAAGTAGAAGTGGTCCTCCCCGGCCGGCAGGCCCGTCGGGACCCGCTTGAGCATCTCGAGGTCGAGGCCGAAGAGGCGCCGCTGCCGGAGGAGGGGAATGTCCCGCACGGCGCCGACCTTCATGGTGTTGAGGCGCTCCTTCAGGTCCCGCTCGGGCAGGTCCGTCTCGACGGAGAGGTAAAACTCCGTCTCGGGCGTGAACCACTCGGGGAGGAGGTCGGCGGCGAGAACATCGTCCCGGAGGACGAACTCGACCCGGATGAAGCGGGACGCGACGACCTTCTCCGTCAGGATCTCGATGTGGTGGGAGAGGTCGAAGAAGCAGGGGCCGAGGCGATCGTGGTCGTAGAGGGGCACCTTCAGGGGCCGGCGCCCCTCGTCGAAGATGGCGAGATCCCCGAGGAGGCGGGCGAACTCGCAGTAGATCGGGAAGGGGTGGATCCGCGGAATCCGGGTGAGCTGCTGCAGGAGGTAGACGAAGCTCCCGAGGATCTTCAGCTTCATCAGGGTCTGCCAGCCGGAGGTCCCCTCCGTCTCGATGGTGAGCCGGCCCGAGGCGACCTCCGTCAGGACGAGCCGGTGCTTGGCCTCGAGCCGGTTGGTGATCGATTCGCAGAGGGTCTGGAGAGGGGGCGACGCCCCGATCTCGGTCACGGGCGGAATGAAGTCCTTCGACAGGACCGGAAAGTTCTTCCCCTGGCCGGAGCGCTCCACGATGGCGATCGGCAGACATTCGTAGCCGTCGCGGTTCTCGCTTCCGAAGAAGA
>JBLMYG010000441.1:0-6303 GCA_050258155.1 Acidithiobacillales bacterium | reverse complement strand
GGCCTGCGCCACCGGCGACGGGATGTCTCCCCGGTCGGCCGGGAGGCCTGCGCAGTGCGTCAGCAGCTGGTGGAGGGTCGGCGGTCGCGAGCCGCCCGGTGCCTCGAACCACTTGAGATATTTCGTCACCGGTGCGTCCAGGTCGACGCGTCCCGCTTCGGAGAGTCTCAGGAGAAGGACCCCTGCGAAGGCCTTCGAGAGCGATCCGATCTCGAACAGCGTCGCTGGCCCCGCGGGAGCGCCGGTTCTCAGGTCCGAGACCCCCCAGTAACCCTCGCGGCTCCCGCCGGACCGCTCCACCACGGCCAGCGCGAGACCGGGGATCCGTTCCGCCTCGACCCTCGAACGGACGAAGGCGTCGATCCGGCTCCAGACGGCAGGGTCACCTATCCCTCCCGTCTTCGCCTGCTCCACGGGGGCCGCAGCGAGCCGCGCGACCGCGAGGATCGCTCCGCACGTCGACAGGACAGCGATTCGGCGCCTCGTCATCTCGGGCCTCCCCGAGGCGGAATCTTACGTACGGCCTGATGCATTTAGGTCATGAACCCGGGGGCTTCCGCACCTCAAACTCGCGGGGGAAGGGGGACCGTCCCGGGGGAGGCACCTCTCCACCGACCGAATGGACAGCGCCCGCATACCATGGTGGCGGCACCTGAGCGTCGTCCTCATCGCGACGGTAGCCGGGGTGACGCTCGTCTCGATTAGCCTCTTCGCCGTCCTCACGATCGGCGCGCAGCGGTCGCAGATGATAGACGAAGCCCAGCGGGGCGTCGCCCTCTTCTCCGACACGATCCGGACGAGCACGCACGACCAGATGCTCTCCGACCACAAGGACGACGCCTACCGCGTCATGGAGGCGATCTCCCGGCGCGAGGGGGTCGAGAAGGTCCGCATCTTCAACAAGGAAGGGCGGATCATGTTCTCGACCGCCCCCAAGGAAACGGGGACCTACGTCGACAAGAGGGCCGAGTCGTGCTACGCGTGCCACGCGGCGGGACTGCCGCTCGTCCGGCTGTCGGTCCCCTCGAGAGCGCGCATCTACCGCGCCCCGGACGGACACCGGATCCTCGGGATGGTCACGCCGATCTACAACGAGCCGTCCTGCGCCGTCGCACCCTGCCACGTCCATCCGGCGAGCCAGAGCGTCCTCGGCGTCGTCGACGTCTCGGTTTCGCTCCAGGAGGTCGACGCCCGTGTGGCGGAGCAGACGCGGCGGACGATCTGGCTCTCGATCGTCTGCGTGCTCGCCATCGCGGCGACGCTCGGCGTCGCCGTCAGATGGCTCGTCGACCGCCCGGTCTGGGAGATGGTGACGGCCACCGAGCGGGTCGCACGCGGCGATCTGAAGGCAAGGGTTCCCGTCCACGCGAGGAACGAGCTCGGGAGCCTCGCGACCTCGTTCAACGAGATGGGCTCCTCGCTGGCCAAGGGGCGGGCCGAGCGCCTCGAGATTCTGAACAGCCTCGAACGGCAGGTGGAGGAGCGGACCGAGGCCCTGAGAACGGCCCAGACGCAGCTCCTCCAGACGGAGAAGCTGGCTTCTCTCGGTCAGCTCTCGGCTTCCATCGCACATGAGATCAACAACCCCCTGGCGGGGATCCTCACCTTCTCCAAGCTCCTGATCCGGAACCTGGAGGAGGGCGCCGATCCGACCGTGCTCCGCGAGAGCCTCCTCAGGAACCTCAGGCTGATCGAGCGGGAGACCGACCGCTGCCGGTCGATCGTCCGGAACCTTCTCGACTTCGCCCGCCAGCGGCCGCTCGTTCTCGCCGACGTCGACGTCTCCCGCCCCCTCGAGGAGGCGCTCTCGCTCCTGAACCACAAGATCGAGCTGCAGGGAATCGCGCTCGAGAAGAGCCTCGCTTCCAAGGTCCCGGTCCGGGGCGATTTCGGCCAGCTCCGCCAGGCCTTCGTGAACGTCCTCCTGAACGCCTGCGACGCGATGCCGGCCGGAGGACGGCTGGCGGTCTCCTCCGAGGTCTCTGCCGACGGGAAGTGGGTGGAGATCGCCTTCTCCGACACGGGACCGGGAATTCCCCCCGGGAACCTGACGCGGATCTTCGACCCCTTCTTCACGACGAAGGAGATGGGGACGGGCCTCGGCCTGTCGGTCGTCTACGGGATCATCCAGAAGCACGGCGGGGACATGCGCGCGCAGAGCCGAGCCGGTGCGGGGACGACGATGATCATCCGGCTCCCGCTCGCGGAGGCCTCGCCGGAGGCGACTGCGTGACGGAGGACGCCGAGGCGTGGCATGAAGGGAGCGATCGCCGTCTGGTGGATCGGGGCCGCCTCCCCGGAGCCGAGCCTCCTCGGCGACGTCAGAGAGGCGCTCGAAGCCTCCTACGGCCTCCCGGCGCGGCTCCACCAGGGGAGCGAGCGGCCGGCCGACTCGTACGACCAGAGGCGCGGACAGCACGCCTCCGGGCGGATCCTCGCCTGGCTCTCGGCGCGGCCACCGGAAGGGAGCCGGCGGATTCTCGGCGTGACGGACGCCGACCTCTTCATCCCGATCCTCACCTTCGTCTTCGGCGAGGCGCAGCTCCGGGGCCGCGCGGCCGTCGTCTCCACGGCACGCCTCTCGGTCCGGGAGGGCGTGCCGGCCGAACCCTCCCTCTTCGCGGCGCGCCTCGCCAAGGAGTGCGTGCACGAGGTGGGACACACCTTCGGGCTGATTCACTGCCGCACCCCGGGCTGCGCCATGGCGCGGTCCGCGAGCCTGCGCGACGTGGACGCGAAGACCGAGCGCCTCTGCGGCGAGTGCCGCGAGCGGGTCGCTGACGTCCTCCGAAAGGAGCCTTGAGTTCATGAGCCGGAAGAACACCCGCATCCTGATCGTCGATGACGAGGAGGTCGTCCGCGAGTCGCTGAGCGGCTGGCTGGAGAAAGACGGCTACAGCCTCGGGAGCTCGCCCGACGGCGCCTCCGCGCTGAAGGCCGTGGAGGAGGGCGACTGGTCGATCCTCGTCGTCGATCTGAAGATGCCCGGAATCGACGGCCTCGCGGTCCTCCAGAAGGTCAAGGAGAAGCACCCCGAGATCGCCATCGTCATCATGACGGCGTACGCCACGGTCGACACGGCCGTGAGGGCCATGAAGCTCGGCGCCTACGACTATATCGTCAAGCCGTTCGACCCCGAGGAGCTCTCCCTGATGATCCAGAAGATCGTCGGGCAGCAGGCCCTCGTCAGGGAGAACCTCATTCTCAGAAAAGCCCTCAAGCGCGAGTGCCGGTTTCACGACGTCGTCAGCAAGAGCCCCGTCATGCGCGACGTGCTCGAGCTCGCGAAGACCGCCGCCCGGAGCCCCTCCACGATCCTGATCCTCGGCGACAGCGGGACCGGAAAGGAAATCCTCGCGCGTGCCATCCACGCCGAGAGCCCTCGGGCGGACAAGCCCTTCCTCGCCGTCTCCTGCGCGGCGCTGACCGAGACGCTCCTCGAGTCCGAGCTCTTCGGCTACGAAAAGGGGGCCTTTACCGGGGCGGCCGGCCGGCACGAGGGAAAGTTCGAGGCCGCCCGCGGCGGCACCCTCTTCCTCGACGAGATCGGCGACATCAGCCCGAAGCTGCAGCTCGACCTGCTCCGGGTCCTCGAGGAGCGGCGCGTCACGCGCGTCGGCGGGACGGAAAGCGTCCCGGTCGACGTCCGGATCATCGCCGCGACGAACCGCGACCTCGGCCGGGCCGTCGCGGACGGCCGGTTCCGGGAGGACCTCTTCTACCGGCTGAACGTCATCGCGATCCGGCTTCCCCGCCTGACGGACCGTCGCGACGACATTCCGCTCCTCGTCGAGCACTTCCTGGAGCGACTCGGCGTGGAGATGAGCCGTGAGGTGGAAGGGATCTCGGCCGAGGCGATGGCCCTTCTGATGGCCCACGACTGGCCGGGAAACGTCCGCGAGCTCCGGAACGTCCTGGAGAGAGGCCTCGTCGTCGCCAAGACCCCCGTGATCCAGGCCTCCGACCTCGGCCTCGTTCTGGCCCCCGCGGGGGGCGGGCCGGACAGGCCCGCCTCGCTCGCCGAGATCGAGAAGCGCCACATCGCGTCGGTTCTCCAGCAGAGCGGCGGAAACGTCAGCCAGGCGGCGCGCATCCTCGCCATCGACCGGGTGACGCTCTACAACAAGATACGTAAGTATCATCTGCGCGAGGTCGAAGAGCACGAGACGGTTCCGGACACTGAATAAGTCCCTAGATAAGTCTCCCGATGACCTGGCGTTGAGAAACGCAACTCGGCGCTGAGTTTCTCAACGGTTCAACAAGTCCGGAAATCATGCGGAAAAAGGGGCGAGTAGGCCCTCGTCTTGTTGAAGCTGTAGAGAAGCTCAACGTCGATCGGTGATGGGACGAGCGGGATACCGTCGGAGTCACCTTCTAAGAGCAATCTCCTCAACGACTTGCCCGAATCATCGAGTTGTGGCGCGCGCCTTGCGCCGTCCAGATCGCCATGCGTAACCCCCTGACTTGCCCATATCTCAAGGAAGTCGTGATGCTCTACTGCGACGCCTGTCCGTTCAAAAAGATGGTGCCCCTCGACCATCTCGTGTCGGTGAGTCCCTGCCTCGCGCAGGACTTCCAGGCCTGCCGGCATTTCATCGAGGCCGTCGCAGCCGCAGCGGGGGCCGCGCCCCGGAAAGAAAGCCTGGACTCGCCCGCGGTTGTGTCCGCTGCCCAGAAAGGGGTGATTTCATCATGATCGCCGCCTATCCCCTCGCCCTCCTCGCGCTCCTGATGCTGGCTCTCCTCGACCTCGCGGTGCGTCGGCGCCGTTCGGACCGTGGGGTCTGCTTCTGAGCAAGGGAGGAGAGCCGAGATGTCACTCGACCGAAGAAAGCTCCTGAAGCTGGCAGCGGCAGCCGGTGTGACGGCTGCATTGCCCGGCCCGGGCGGGGCGAGGGCAGCCCTCTCCCGCCCGTCCAAGGACGCCCGCGCCGTCCTCGTCGACACGACGAACTGCGTCGGCTGCCGCTCCTGCGAGATGGCATGCAGCGAGGCCAACAAGCTTCCCGAGCCCGCGAGCGACGTCGATTTCGAATCCGCCAGGACGACGGGACCGAACCAGTTCACCGTCGTGAACAAGGGGACGTTGAAGAGCCCCGGGGGAGACGACCGGTACGCCAAGACCCAGTGCATGCACTGCGTCGAGCCGGCCTGCGCCGCGGGCTGCGTTGTCCGCGCACTGGAGAAGGAACCTGGCGGCCCGGTGATCTACCACGCCAACCGCTGCCTCGGCTGCCGGTACTGCATGGTGGCCTGCCCCTTCGGGGTCCCGAAGTACGAGTACGGAAAGGCCGCACCGATCGTCCGGAAGTGCACCTTCTGCGCCGAGCGCCAGGCCGAGGGGAAGCCGCCCGCCTGCGTCGAGGCGTGCCCCAACGAGGCGCTCGTGTACGGCAGCCGCGCCGAGCTCCTCGTCGAGGCGAAAAAGAGGATCTACGGCAGCCCCGGGAAATACGTCCCCCACATCTACGGCGAAGAAGAGGCCGGAGGGACGAGCTGGCTCTACATCAGCGACGTTCCGCTCGAGTCGCTTCGCCTCCAACGTGACGTCGAGAAGAGGTCCTATCCCGAGATGGCCGAGCGGGCCCTTTCGGGGGTCCCCTTCGTGATCACACTCTGGCCCCCCTTCCTGGTCGGACTCTGGGCGATGAGCAAGAGAAAGAAGGCCCCGGGAGCCGGGCCGAGGACGGAGGAGGAGCACGATGAATGAGCAGGCCCTCGCCCGTCCGGACACCGCCACCAGCTGGGTCCGCGAGAAGCTTCTCCTCGGTCTCGAGCCCCGCGACTACGTCCGGAGCCTGCTGACGCCGGCCAATCTCGTCATCGCCGCCATTCTCGCGGTCGGCCTCCCCTGCCTCGTTCTCCGCTTCGCGAAAGGGCTCGGCGCGGTGACCAACCTGTCGCAGAGCTACCCGTGGGGGCTCTGGGTCGCCTTCGACGTCGTCAGCGGCGTCGCCCTGGCCGCGGGCGGGTACACCGTCGCCTGCGCCGTCTTCGTCTTCGGCCAGAAGCTCTACCTCCCGGTCCTCCGCGCAGCGATCCTGACCGGCTTTCTCGGGTACGTGCTCGTCCTCGTCGGGCTCACCGTCGACCTCGGCCAGCCGTGGCGGCTTCCGTACCAGTTCTTCCTGACGCCCGGCACGACGGCGGTGATGTACGAGGTCGGCTGGTGCGTCTTCCTTTACCTGATCGTCCTCGCGCTCGAGTTCGCCCCCGCGGCCCTCGAGTGGCTGGGGCTCGACAGGCTCCGGAAGCTCCTCGGCACCATGACGCTGGGCATCATCGTCCTCGGCGTCACGCTCT
>JBLMYG010000440.1:0-6368 GCA_050258155.1 Acidithiobacillales bacterium | reverse complement strand
CGGAGGACCTTTCCGGAGGCGCCGCGGTCCTTCCCCGCGGTGACGATGACGGCATCGCCGCGGCGGATCCGCAGCTTCCCGGTGAACGGAACCTTCTTCTTCTTCACGTCAGATGACCTCGGGGGCAAGGGAGATGATCTTCATGAACTTCTTCTCGCGCAGCTCCCGGGCCACGGGCCCGAAGACGCGCGTGCCGATCGGCTCCCTTTCGTTGTTGATCAGGACCGCGGCGTTGGTGTCGAAGCGGATGTAGCTTCCGTCGCGTCGGCGCTGCTCGCGGACCGTCCGGACGATGACGGCCTTCACGACCTTCCCCTTCCGGACCGGATCGGCGGCGTCGGGATTCGACTCCCGGACCGAACAGGTGATCACGTCACCCAGGCGGCCGGTCCTCCCGACGGCTCCCCCCTGCACGCGAATGCAGGCGAGGCTCCGCGCCCCCGAGTTGTCGGCCACCTCCAGGATCGTTCCCATCTGGATCACGGCGTCCTCCTTGCGTCCCCGGTGCCCCTCAGGAGGCCGGCTCCTCGGCGGCGATCTCCGGCCCGGCGCCGCGGCTCCGCTTGATGACCGATCTGACCCGCCAGCGCTTCCTCGCCGAGAGCGGGCGCGTCTCCTCGATCTCCACGATGTCGCCGGGCCGGCACCCGATGACACGGTCGTCGACCAGGAAACGCGCCGTCCGTTTCTGGATCCGCCCGTACCGGGGGTTCTGGACGAAGCGCGTCACTTCGACGAGGACGCTCTTCTGCATTTTGGCCGAGACGACCGTGCCGACCTTCCGGTTCCTGCGCGCAGCCGCCTTCGGGCTCCGGCCTTGCGTCTCGCTCTGGCTCTGGCTCTCTGCGTTCTCGCTCATGTTCAACGTCTGCCTTCAGTTCCCCAGTCTCTATTTGCTCTTCTTCTTGGAAGCGGGCGCGCGCTGCGAGCCGGCTTTTCCCGGGGGAGATATCGTCTTCTTCTTAGAAGGTGAAAGACCCTTCGCGGCAACTCCCGTCTTCTTTTCGGAGGTCTTGGCGCTCGCGGCCTTTTCCTTCGTGGCGGCCTTGCCTTTCCGCTTCGGCGCTGCCATGGCCTTCTTGCCTTCAGAAGAATCGGCCTCTTCGGACGTCGCGGCCCGCTCAGCCGCTGCCGCCACGGCCGCTGCCGTCTCCTCCGCAGGAGGCGCGGCTTCCGGAGCGGCAGGCGTCACCGCTGGCTCCGGCACGGCGGGGCGGGCGGCCGCTTCGTGCTCGGCGTGGAGCTTCTGGGCCGCGGCGCGGGCCGCGTCCATGTGGTCGAGCGTCTTCAGCCGGGCGATGTCCTTCCGGATCTCCCGGAGCCGCATCGGGTTGTCGAGCTGGCCGGTCGCCTTCTGGAGCGTCAGCGTGAAGAGGGACTGCCGCCATTCTCTCTCCTTCGCCGCCCGCTCCTCCGCCGTCCACTCGACCATCGCGTCGATCTTCATCGCCTCACCTCACTGCCTCGAGGAAGACGCGCGACACGAAACGGGTCCTGATCCCGATCTTGTCGGCGGCCAGCTGGAAGGCTTCGCGCGCCGTCTTCTCGTCAACGCCCTCCATCTCGAAGAGGACGCGGGCCGGCTTGACGACGGCGACCCACCCCTCCGGGGCCCCCTTCCCCTTCCCCATCCGGGTTTCAGCGGGCTTCTTGGTGATCGGCTTGTCCGGAAAGACACGGATCCAGAGCTTTCCTCCCCGCTTGACGTGCCGCTGGATGGCGACGCGGCCGGCTTCGATCTGCCGGGCCGTCAACCAGCCCGGCTCGACGGCCTGGAGCCCGAAGTCGCCATACACGAGGTCCGAGCCGCGGCGCGCCGTCCCGCGCATCCGTCCCCGCTGCTGTTTCCGGTACTTTACCTTCGACGGCATGAGCATGCGTCAGTTCCTCTTCGCTCTCTGGGGCGCGGAGGGGGTCCGGGGGAACCCGGCCCCGGGTTCAGCCCGGTTCATTACGCCACTTTCCGCCGCGACTTGGCGCGGTGCAGGTCGCCCTTGTAGATCCAGACCTTGACGCCGATGGCACCGTAGGTCGTCCGGGCCGCAGCGACCCCGTAGTCGATGTCGGCCTTCAGCGTGTGGAGCGGAAGGCGCCCCTCCTGATACCACTCGGAGCGGGCGATCTCGGCGCCGTTCAGCCGGCCGGAGCAGCGGATCTTGATCCCCTGCGCGCCGAAGCGGAACGCCGACTCCATCCCCTTCTTCATCGCCCGCCGGAACGCCACGCGCCGCTCGAGCTGCATGGCGATCGACTCGGCGACGAGCTGCGCGTCGGTTTCCGGGCGCTGGATCTCGACGATGTTCACGTGGATGTCCTTGCCCAGCCGCTGCTGCAGCCGGTCGCGGAGCTGGTCCACCGAGGCGCCCTTCTTCCCGATGATGACACCGGGCCGCGCCGTCATGATGTTGATCTTCAGCTTGTTCCCGCGCTCGATCTCGATCTCCGAGACCGCCGCGTTCGCCAGGTCCCGCTTCAGCTCCTGGCGGAGCTTCAGGTCGTCGTGAAGGAACCGGAGGTAATCCTTCTCCGCGTACCAGCGCGAGTGCCACGTGCGGTTGTAGCCGATCCGGAATCCGTAGGGGTGTACTTTCTGGCCCATCTTTTCGCTCCATGGCTCCTTTAGGACGACGTCCCCTTCTTTGCAGGCTTCGGCGCTTTGGGGGTCTTCGGACTCTTCGGGCCCGTCGGCGCGGCCTTCCCGAGCGCCGCCGCAGCGGCCACGGCCTGGGCCACGCGGCCCCCCTTCTTCTTGACGAGCGGCTTCGGCGCCTCCGCCGGAAGTCCGGCGGCCTTCCGGACGGCCGGCTCGTCGGACAGGACGACGGTGACGTGACAGAAGGGGCGCGGCACGAGCCACATCCGTCCCTGCGGGCCGCTCATGAAGCGCGGCCTGGCGAAGCGCTTCTTGTAGTTCGAGACGGCCCGGATCATCGCCGTCCGCTGGAGCGGCTTCCGACCGGCCTCGTCGACCGTGATCTTCTTGACGACGAGGGCGTCCGCATCGGCGCCCGACTCGTTCTGCTGGGCGTTGGCCACGGCCGACTCGACGAGCTTCACGAGCGCCGGCGAGCAGCGCCGCTGGGTCGTCCGGAGCGTGTCGAGCGCCTTGCCGACCGGCTTCATCCGGATCAGATCGGCCACGAGGCGGACCTTTTGCGCCGAGCTACGAAAGTGGCGGAGGCGGGCAACGGCTTCCATCGTCGCGCTCCCCCTCACGCCTTTGCCGCCGGGGCGGGAGCGGCCGGCGCCGCGGCGCCCGGCGCGGCCGGCGCCGCCGGCGCCCCCGGAACCGCCCCCTTCTCGACCTTTTTTCCCGAATGCCCCTTGAAGATCCGCGTCGGCGCGAACTCGCCGAGCTTGTGCCCGACCATGTTCTCGGAGACGTAGACGGGCGTGAACTTCCTGCCGTTGTGGATGGCCAGAGTGTGGCCGACCATCTCGGGCACGACGGTGGAGCGGCGCGACCAGGTCTTCACGACGCGCTTCTCGCCGGACGCGTTCAGGCCCGTGATCTTTTCGAGGAGATGGCCGTCGACGAACGGCCCCTTCTTGGTGGAACGAGACATCGCCTTCCTCTCCCGGCCCTACGACGTCCGCCGCTTGACGATCAGCGCGTCGGTCCGCTTGCTGTTGCGGGTCTTCATTCCCTTGGTCTTCCACCCCCACGGAGAGCAGGGGTGACGGCCGCCGGAGGTCTTTCCCTCGCCGCCTCCCATCGGGTGGTCGACCGGGTTCATGGAGACGCCGCGGTTGTGCGACCGCCAGCCGAGCCAGCGGTTCCGGCCGGCCTTTCCGACCGAGATGTTCTCGTGCTCGAGGTTCCCGACCTGCCCGATCGTCGCGTAGCAGTCGACGCGCACCTTCCGGAGCTCGCCCGACGGCACGCGGAGGAGCGCGTAGCCCCCCTCCTTCGCCATCAGCTGCGCCCCGGCGCCCGCCGCGCGGGCCATCTTGGCCCCCGCCCCGACCTTGAGCTCGACGTTGTGGACGATCGTGCCGACGGGAATCCCCTTCAGGGGCAGCGCGTTCCCGACGACGATGTCCACGGCGGGGCCGGCCACGACCGTCTGCCCCACGGTCAGGCCGTTCGGCGCCAGGATGTAACGCTTTTCGCCGTCGGCGTACGCGAGCAGGGCGATTCTCGCGGAACGGTTCGGGTCGTACTCGATGGAGGCGACTCTTGCCGGGATCTCGCGCTTCTCGCGCAGGAAGTCGATCTCGCGGTACCGCCGCTTGTGGCCGCCGCCGCGCCACCAGGAGGTGAGATGGCCCCGGTTGTTCCGGCCGCCGGTTCCGACCTTCCCGCGGGTGAGCGATTTCTCCGGCGCCGTCCGGGTGATCCCGGAGAAGTCGGCCGTCGTCCGCTGCCGGAGTCCCGGGGCCGTGGGTTTGTACGACTTGACGGGCATGGCGTCTTACACCCCCTCGAAGATCGCCGGCGGCTTCTGCCCGGCCACGAGCTTCACGTACGCCTTCTTCCGGTCCTGCGCCCGGCCGATGGAGCGGCCCACCTTCTTGATCTTCCCGGAAACCCGGATGACGCGGACGGAGTCGACCTTGACGCTGAAGAGCGCCTCGACGGCATTCTTGATCTGGATCTTGTTTGCATCGCGGGCGACGTCGAAGGCGATGACGTTCCGCGAGGCGGTGAGCGCCGTCGACTTCTCCGTCAGGACGGGGCGCACGATGACCGACTGCGGGGACCTCACGACAGCACCTCGGTGACCGTGCGGAGGGCGTCCTCCGACAGGACGATCGTCCCCGCCGCGAGCGCGTCGTAGGCGTTGAGCCCCCGGGCGTCGCGAGTGACGAGGCCGGGCTGGTTCCGTGCGGCCCTCCTGAGGTTCTCGTTCGCCCCCCCGTCCACGAGAAGCGCCTTGCCGGCGACACCGAGGCCCGCCAGGGCCCCGGCCAGAGCCTGCGTCTTGTGCGACGGGAGCTCGAAGCTGTCGAGGAGCAGGATCTTCTTTTCGCGCGCCTTCTCCGAGAGAACGCACCGGAGGGCGGCCTTCTTGGCGCCGACGTTCATCTTGACGGCGTACGAGCGCGGCGTCGGCCCGTGAACGGTGCCGCCGTGCCGGTGGATCGGCGGCCGGCCGCCCCCCTGGCGGGCCCGCCCCGTGTGCTTCTGCTTGAACGGCTTCCGGCCCGAACCGGAGACCTCGGAGCGGACTTTCGTCTTGTGCGTCCCGCGGTGCTCCCGCGCCCGGATCTCCCGGACGGCCTCCCAGACGACGTGCCGCCGGAACGGGACGCCGAAGATCCCCGCCGGGAGAGTCGCTTCGCCGACCGTCTCGGCCTTCAGGTTCAGGACGGGGACCGTCAGGGGCGCGTCCATCGCGTTCGGAGCCATGTCGCGCCTCCCGTCACGCCGCCGCACCGGGCGCCTGCCCGGCCCGACGCTTGACGATCTTGACGACCGCGTTTCGCGCGCCCGGGACCGCGCCGCGGAGGTAGATCAGATGGTTGTCGGCGTCGACGCGGACGACGACGAGATTCTTCATGGTCGTCTGGTGACCGCCCATCCGGCCGGAGGAGCGCGTCCCCGGAAAGACGCGCGACGGGTAGGCGGACGGGCCGATGGAGCCCGGGGCCCTGTGGAACATCGAGCCGTGGGTCGCCGCGCCCCCGGCGAAGTGGTGCCGCTTGACGAATCCCTGGAAGCCCTTCCCCTTCGACATGCCGACGACGTCCACCGACTCCTTCTCGGAGAAGATGTCGCACAGAACCTTGTCGCCGGGAGCCGCGGCGTCTCCCGCGTCGCAGCGGACCTCGCCCAGCTTGCCTGCCGGCGGGACGGCGGCTTTCTCGAAGTGGCCGCGCAGCGCCTTTGTCAGGCGCCGCGGCGAGACGCGCCGGCCGACGAGGCCCAGCTGGACCGCGTCGTAGCCGTCCGTCTCCTTCGTCTTTCGCTGGACGACGAGGCACGGCCCCGCCTCGACGACCGTCACGGGCACCACCGACCCGTCGGCCTCGAAGACCTGGGTCATGCCGATCTTGCGTCCCAGAATTCCGTTGATCATGGTCGCTTCCTCGCTCCGGCCGCGGGGCTACTTCCCCATCGTCCGGATTTCGACCTCGACGCCCGCCGGAAGCTCCAGCTTCGTGAGGGCGTCCACTGTCTGCGGCGTCCACTCGAAGATGTCGAGAAGACGCTTGTGCGTCCGCATCTCGAACTGCTCCCGCGACTTCTTGTCGACGTGCGGGGAGCGGTTGACCGTCCACCGCGACACGGCCGTCGGCAGCGGGATCGGCCCCGCCACCTTCGCGCCGGAGCGCCGCGCCGTGTCGACGATCTCGGTCGTCGACTGGTCGAGGATCCGGTAGTCGTACCCCTTCAGTCGGATGCGGATCTTGTCGCTGGCCAT
>JBLMYG010000439.1:0-3517 GCA_050258155.1 Acidithiobacillales bacterium | reverse complement strand
GAGGCCGCGGATGGCGGCGAGCAGCAGATCCGCGTTCGCCAGCGGATCGTCGAGGGCGGCCGTGAAGGCCGACTCGACGAGGTCGTACCGTTTCCCCGAGAGGTGGGATTCGATGGAGGGGACGTTCGACAATGTCGCTTCAGTCCCCCAGCAGGCCCTTCTTCAGGTCATCGGACGGCGGCTTCGGTCCCAGCCAGAGCGAAAAGACCGCGTCGGCGAACTCCTTCCCCGGGGTGGAGAAGAGGTCTTTTCCGTCACAGGAGAGCGTCGTCCCCTTTGACGGGTCGTACGTGAAGACCATGACTCCCCCGTCCTTCATCTCGGGGACCGCCGCGATCATCCTGTCGATCGCCGCCTTCTGCTTCGCGGCGAGGTCGGGAGCGTTGTTCTGAAATCCCTCCCGGAAGGCCTCGGCGATCTTCTCCTTGCCGACGCTCCGAACGTACTCCATCCGGATGAGGCGCGGGGCGTCGGCCGAAAGGATCGCCGCGGCGTCCTTCGAGGGGGCCGCGAGGTAGAGGCCGGCGACGTACACCTTGAAGAACGCCTTCTTCCGTATCCCCATCCCGTTCAGCTTGACGGTCTTGTCTCCGACCATCATCGTATCGGGCATGCTGACGCCGGCCAGCTCGCGGGCGAGGGCCGGAGCGGCCAGAGCGGCGACGAAGAGCGCCGATGCGGTGACGCGGGCGAGGCTTCTTTGCTTCATCCGAGACCTCCTCACAATTCGTGGCCGGAGAGAATACCGCGCCGGAGGTCTCTATTTCGCCGCCGCTTCCTCCCGCGCGCGGAAGCGCCAGAGGGCGCTCCGGGTGCCGATGCCGACGGCGCGGAGGGAGCCGTCCCGGAAGAAGGTCGGGAACTGGACGTCGCCTTCGAAGGAGACGGGGATCCTCTCGACGGTGCCGGTCGTGGGATCGAGGAGGGCCGCCCCCCAGAACCAGGAGTCTTTCGTCGCGACGGTGACGGCGATCCGGCCATCCGGTCCGACGGCCCCCGGCGCGATGGGAACCGGCGCGAGGCGGAGAGGCCCCGTAAACGGGATCGGCCGGTCCGGCCCGCCGGCGAGCGGCACCTCGCGGAGCTCGCTGCCGCTCCGCCCGTTCACCTGGACGATCATCGAGCCGCGACGGGCGTCGATCGCGACGCCGTGCCCCGGCCGGAGCTTGCGGGGCGTTCCCGTCGCGACGTCGAGAGTCCAGATGTCGCCCGCGTCGGCGTAGTAGAGCGTCCGCCCGTCGGGAGAGGGCGCCAGCGTCACGGGCGCGGATCCGCTCGTCGCGTCGAATCGCCGGAGGATCCGCCCTTCCTCGATCGAGGCGACCGCCAGAAGCGGCCTCTGGTCGACGCCTCCGAGGAGGAAGGCGACCGCGCCCCCTGCCACGGGCGCGACGGGCGGCGCCGCCTGCTCCTGCGTGTCGACGAGGCGCCTCAGGCTGCCGTCGGCCGAGGCCACGAGGAGCCGCCGGCGCCCGGCGGCTTCGCTCGGGACCACGAGTCGCCCGTCTCCGAGCTCCACGGGGCACATCACGATGCTTCCCGCCGAGGCGAGCCGCTCCGGGATCCCGCCCGTGACCGGGAACCTCAGGACGTCGGTCGGGTATTCCTTCGTGTCGACGAAAAGGGCGCCGTCGGCTGCCGCGCTCAGGAACCGCGGGCGCGAGGAGAGCGTCAGGAGGACTTTTCCGACCGTGCCGTCCCGCGAGACCTGCGCGATCCGGAAGAGGTCGCCGGACACGAGCGTGCCGAGCACGGAGGTCCCGTCGGACGCCACGCCGAGCGGCGCCGAAAGAGAGAGCTCCGGCGCGAGCGGCCGCACCTTTCCCGTTTCCACCTCGAGGAGGTAGGCGCGGCGGATCCGCTCGTCACGATCGCTCGCGAGACGCCCCCAGAAGAGAACGTCCCGGCCGTCCGCGAACGCGTAGAGATTCACCCCCATCGACTCGGCGGCGATCCGGAGGCCGACCGATTCGAGCTTCCCCGTCTCGGGCCAGAGCCGGTGGGGCTGGAAGTTCCGGTCGGCGTCCAGCTTGACGACGAGCAGGCTCCCGTCCGGCAGCGGCTCGGGTCCCTCCGCGTCCGGAAGGACCAGCCGCTCCTCTCCGCCGATGGCGGGGATGCTGTAGACGGCGTGAGGGACGTCCGTGACGCGGTCGAAGTAGATCTTCGAGCCGTCGCGAGCCCACGCCAGCTTGTAGATCGAGCCGACCCCCTTCTGATGCGTCAGGACGGTCCAGTCGCCGGAAGCCGGACGGAGGAGAGCGACCTGAGAGACCCCGTTCTGCAGCGTGACGAAGGCGACCGTCTGCCCGTCAGGCGAGACGCGCGGAGAGAAGACGGCCGTCGCACCGCCGAGGAGGAGCTCGCCCTGCCAGTCCCTCGGCGCCTTGTCCGTCGCCTTTCCGCGGAACCACCAGCCGGCTCCGGCCCCGGCTGCGAAGAAGACGAGGCCCGCCGCCAGAAGCGGGAGGAGGCCTCCGGCGCGCCGCCGCTCGGCCTTTAGCCGGCGGGGAGGCGACGCCACGGTCGGCGCCGTCGCTGCGGCGGTCATTCGCGTCGCAGCGCGCGGCGTGGTGACCTCGCCGCGAGGCCGGGCGGAGGCCGCCGCCGCCCGGGAGAGGGTGATCTCCTGGACGGCCGGCAGGTTGTCCCGCAGCTGCTTCAGTTCGCGGGCGAGGTCGCGCGTCGCCGCGTACCGCTCTTCCGGATCCTTCGCCAGGAGACGGCCGAGGATCCAGAGGACGGGCGCCGGGACCCGGGGGCTCAGCCTCTCGACCGGCTCCGGGTCCTCCTGGATGATCGCGGAGAGCGTCTGGACGACGGTGGGCCGGTCGAAGGCTTTCCGGCCGGTCAGCATCTCGTAAAGGATCAGGCCGAGCGAGAACTGGTCAGAGCGTCCGTCGACGGGCTTGCCCGCGGCCTGTTCCGGCGACATGTAGCTCGTCGTGCCGACGACGAAGCCGGTGTCCGTCAGATGGCTGAACGGCCCCGACTCGCCGCCCTGGAGGCCGCCCGCGAGCTTGGCGACGCCGAAGTCGAGGATCTTCGCGAAGCCATCCCGGGTGACCATGATGTTGTCGGGCTTCAGGTCGCGGTGGACGATCCCCGCTTCGTGCGCCTTGGCCAGCCCGTCGGCCAGCTGCGAGGCGATCTGGAGCGCCGTCCGGAGCGTCAGCGGCGCGCCGCCGATCATCGAGCGGAGCGTCCGCCCGTCGACGAACTCCATGGCGATGTAGGGCGTGGTCTCGGCGTCGCCGATCTCGAAGATCGTGACGATGTTCGGGTGGTTCAGGGCGGAGGCGGCGCGCGCCTCCTGCGCGAATCGGCCGAGGCGAACCCGGTCGGTGGCGCAGTCGGCAGGAAGGACCTTCAGCGCCACGTCACGGGAGAGGCGCGCGTCGCGGGCCTTGTAAATCTCCCCCATCCCGCCGGCGCCGACCGGGCTCACGATCTCGAAGGGTCCCAGCCGTGTGCCCGAGGCCAGCGTCATACGTTGCTGCGCGGGGGGTCCGGGGGG
>JBLMYG010000438.1:0-4121 GCA_050258155.1 Acidithiobacillales bacterium | reverse complement strand
AGAGCTTCGGAGACGAACGTCTCGACGGTGCCGCCGACCTTTCTGGAAAGGTCCCCGGCGAGCCGCGCCGCATCGCGCCGGGCCTTCTCGACGTCGAAGTTCAGCCGGCCGGCAGCGGACCGGACCTGCTTCTCCACCCGTGCAGCCATGGCGCGCGCGTCATCGGAGAGGAGCTCCACCTTCTCTGTCGCGGTCGTCAGGGCGTCCTCGAGAGAGGTCGTCACGCCCGCAGGGAGAGGGAGGTTCTTCAGGGACAGCTTCTTCACGTTCTTCATGCGCTTCTCCTTCGTGTCTTTCCGGCGGACGGCTCGCGTCCGGAGTCCCGGTGCTCGGGGGATGTGGCGGGCTCCCCGCTCCGGCGGCGCCGCGCCTGCTCGGCGATCGCCTCCAGCTGGGCAAGGCGGAGCTTCAGGTCGGCGATCTCCCGCGTGAGGCTGGCCTCGTCCCAGCTCAGCCGGCCTTTCTCCACGAGGCCGCCGACGAGGCGTTCCATGTCGCGCCGGGCCTCGTCGATCCGGCGGGCGATCGGAGAAAGGGTCTCGGCGAGGCGGTCGGGCTGGGTGGCGCGGCGGACGCTCGCCGCCACCCGCGTTCCGCCCACCTTCTCGACGACCTCGGCGACCGTCTCGGCGGCTTCGCTCCCCGCGCGGAGAATCCTCGTGAGCGTGTCCGTGGAGGCGGCGACCGGGGAGTTCCCCGAGGCGAGGGCCCGCGAGAGGATCTTCGCCGTGATGTCGCGGCCGCTCTCGGCGTCGATCACCTCGACAAAGGCCCCGTCGGCCACGCTCTGGGCGAGGTCGCGGATCGTGACGAAACGCCGCTCGGCGGCCTCGTAGAGCTTTCGGTTCCGGTAGCGGACGATGTGACGTGTGTCTGGAGCCATCGACGATCAATATAACGCATCGCGTAAGAAAGTCAAGGGCTCTTTCACGCCGCGTCAGGAAGTGCCTCCGGCGGCTAACATGAGGACGGAGAGAACGATGAGTACCACCGCGCCCCCGGTCCCGTACGCCCCCCCCGCCCTGCCGAAGGGAGTCCGCCTGACCTGCCGCTCCTGGCTCACGGAGGCACCGTACCGGATGCTCCTCAACAACCTCGACCCCGAGGTCGCCGAGCGGCGCGAGGAGCTGGTCGTCTACGGGGGCTCCGGAAAGGCGGCCCGCAGTCCGCAGTGCCTCGAGGCGATTCTCCGGGAGCTTCGCGAGCTGGGTGACGACCAGACGCTCCTCGTCCAGTCCGGCAAGCCGGTCGGCGTGCTGACGACGCACGCCGACGCCCCCCGTGTCCTGATCGCGAACGCCCACCTCGTCCCGAAGTGGGCGACGTGGGACGAGTTCCGGCGCCTCGAGGCGCTCGGGCTGACGATGTTCGGCCAGATGACCGCCGGCTCGTGGATCTACATCGGGACACAGGGGATCCTGCAGGGGACCTTCGAGACCTTTGCCGCTGCCGCCCGGCGCGATCTCGGTGCCGCCGACGGCTCGCTGAAGAAACGTCTCGTCGTCACCGCCGGTCTCGGCGGGATGGGAGGCGCCCAGCCTCTCGCCGTGACGATGAACGGCGGCACGGCGCTGATCGCCGAGGTGGACCCGGCCCGGATCGGGAAGCGTCTGGCGACCCGCTATCTCGACGAGAGGATGGACGCCCTCGATGCGGCGATCGACAGGGCTCTCGCGGCCCGGGAGCGGGGAGATGCCGTCTCGATCGGCGTGCTCGCCAACGCCGTGGACCTGCTCGAGCGGCTCGTCCGGCGGGGGATCGTTCCCGACCTCCTCACCGACCAGACCTCCGCGCACGACGAGCTGAACGGCTACGTCCCTCACGGGATCACCTACGACGAGGCGCTCCGCCTGAGGGCGTCCGACCCGGAGGAGTACAAGCGGCGGGCCACCCTCTCGATGAAGGTCCACGTCGCGGCGATGCTCGAGCTCAAGGCGCGCGGGGCCGTGACATTCGACTACGGCAACAATCTTCGCGCGCAGGCGGTCCGGGGGGGCGAGACCCGCGCCTTCGAGATCGAGGGGTTCGTGCCGCGCTACATCCGCCCTCTCTTCTGCGAGGGGAAGGGCCCCTACCGCTGGGCGGCCCTCTCGGGCGACCCTGCCGACATCGAGGCGACGGACCGGGCGGTCCTCGACCTCTTCCCCGAGAACCGTGCGCTCCAGCGGTGGATCCGGCTGGCGCAGGGGCGCGTGGCCTATCAGGGACTTCCGGCCCGGATCTGCTGGCTCGGATTCGGGGAGCGGGCGAGGGCGGGACTCGCGTTCAACGACCTCGTTCGGTCCGGGCGCGTGAAGGCGCCGATCGTCATCGGGCGAGACCACCTGGACGCCGGCTCCGTCGCGTCGCCGAACCGGGAGACGGAGGGGATGCGGGACGGAAGTGACGCGATCGCCGACTGGCCGCTGCTCAACGCCCTCGTGAACACCGCGGCGGGGGCGACCTGGGTCTCGATCCACCACGGCGGGGGGGTCGGGATCGGCTACTCGATCCACGCCGGGATGGTCGTGGTTGCGGACGGCACGCCGGCCGCTGCGGAGCGGCTCCGGCGCGTCCTGACGACGGACCCGGGCACGGGCGTCCTCCGGCACGCCGATGCCGGCTACCCCGAGGCGATCGCGTGCGCGGAGCGAAGCGGCCTCGTCGTCCCGATGCGGCGTTGACAGGTCTCGCGCGACGGCGCCCCTCGGGAGCCCTGCTGCTGGCGGCTGCGGCCCTGGCCGCCCTTGCGGCCGTCGCGGCCCGGTTCCTTCCGGTTTCCCCGGCGGCGCTCGAGGCGCGTGCGTCGCGGTTCATCGGGGAGACGCGGCGGGCGCTCGACGCCGACGCGGCGAGGATGCAGGCGGTCGCAGGGGCGATCCAGCGGTCGAGCGGCTTTGCCGGCGTGGTCGACGGCGGGGGCGCGGAGGTCCGTCCATCGCGCCTTTTCTCGATCCTCTCGGGTGCGCTGCCGAAGGGCTCCGGATGGGGAATCGTCTTTCTCGACGCGGCCGACCGCGCGGTGGCGTGGGCGGGGGAGCCGATCGAGATCGAAGAGGACGTCCTCCGCCCCGACGGGGGGCTGGCCGTCGCTTTTCACGCGTCCCGGTTCACGCTGGCCTGGAGCTCTCCTCGCACCGCTCAAGGGGAGAGGCGGGGGCTGCTGGTCGTCTCCCGGCGCTATCCGACGGGCCTTCTCCGACCCGACCTGATCGAGTTGTTCGGTCTCCCGAGCGGACCGACGCGGCTGCGGATCCGGGCCGCCGCCTCCGGCACGCCGGACCGATTCGTCCGTCTGTCCATGGAGCGGGCGAGTCCGGACGTGGCCAGGGAGGACGCTGCCCGGGCCCGTGCCCGCTTTCCGTCGATCGTGGCGGCGGCGCTCGTCGCTCTTCTCGGAATCGTCGCGCGCCGGCCCCGACCGGCGCTCCTGGCCGCGCGGCTGCTCCTTCTTCTCGGTACACCGCGCACGGACACCGGGATCTGGCAGCTCTTTCCCCGGGCGGGGGCGCTCGATCTCGGCCTCCTCGGCACGCCGGCCGACGTCTTCCTGACGGGTCTGCTGGCACTCGCTCTCCTCCGCCTGGCCTGGCCCTCGGCGAGCCTCACGCCGGCTCCTGCGATCCCGGCGTCCGTCCGGCTGCTGCTCGGCCTCCCGCTCTCGCTTCTCCCTTACCTGCTCGGCCTCGTGGTGGGAAAGGACCTTCCGGACCTCTTCTCCTCGATGAACCTCGTCCCCGAGGATCTCGCGACCTGGCTGGTTCAGACAGGGGGCGTCGCGCTGGCGGTCGCCGCTGTCGGAGCTACCGCCCTCCTCTGGGCTCCGCTGATGACGAGGAGACGGCCGGGCCCTCTGCTCCTCCTGGGGACGGCCATCCTGGTTGCGGCCGCGTTCGGCGACGGGAGAGGGCCTGCCGCGGCGCTTCCGGTGCTGGCTGCGGTCGCTCTCGGGCTCGCCCTCGCGGGGCGCTCGGGAACGGAGGCGAAACGCGACCTCCTAGGCCGTGCCGCGACCGCCGTCTTCCTCGTGAGCGCGGGCTGCGCGCTGGGCGGAATCGGCCTCGCGCACGGCAAGACGCGTCGCGTCGACGCTGCGCTGAAAGGGGCTGACACCAGCCGTCCCGCCGGTACAAGTCTCGCGG
>JBLMYG010000437.1:0-4300 GCA_050258155.1 Acidithiobacillales bacterium | reverse complement strand
AGTACCTCGCGCCCCTCATCGTTCCCGAGGATCCGGGCCAGGCGCGCTACCTCGTCGAGATGACCCGGGTCATCGCGCGGCTCGCGCAGAAGGGGCGGGCCGTTTTCGTCGGCCGGGGCGCAAGGTGCATCCTCAATCCGGCCTGCGGCCTCAGCGTCCGGGCCATCGGGTCTTTGGAAGCCCGGGCCGCGGAGGTGGCGAGGGCCCGCGGGGTGTCGCTCGCGGAGGCTCGCCGGCTCGTCGCGAAGAACGACGAGGCCCAGCGGGCCTTCATCAGGCAGGCCTTTCGCAAGGAGATCGACGACCCCTCCGGCTTTGACCTCGTCCTGAACGTCCCCGCCATCGGATTCGAAGCCGCCGTGGAGACGATCATCGCCGCCGCGAAGGCGAAGCTCTCTCTCTGACGGGCTCCCTCGGCCTGGGTCGCTCCGGAGGTCTGTCGGAAGGCGCTACGACGGCAGGCGGCAGAGCGTCTCGCCGCGCTCCGCTGCTTCCGCCAGGAGCTGCGCCCACCGGTTCCGCTGCGCCAGGCCTTCCTTCGGCCGTGACTCGAGGAGATCCAGATCCGACTCGCGGATCTCTAAGGTTACGGGACAGGTCGGGCAGAAGACGATCGCATAGACACGGCGGGGGTCTGCGTCGCCCCGGCGGCGGACGACTTTTCCTCCGGCATTCAGGCAGATCGGGCAGGCCAGGCGAAGCTCCTAGTAGAGCCGTGCGAACGAGTCGCCCCGTTCGGCGGCCTGGCGCAGGAACTCCTTCCACTGGGGCCGCCGCCGCTCCAGCTCCCGCGGGTTCGTTACGGCGAGGTTCCAGGAGTGGCCCGCAATTTCGAACGGTACCGGACAGGCAGGGCACTTGACGAAGTAGGTCGCGTCCTTCTGTCCGGGGATCCTCTTGGCGCTCGACATCTCTGCGGAGCGATTCTGACAGACGGGACAGGTGGCCATCTCTGCCTCCTCCCCGGCCGGATGATGCTGCGCCGGGTGACCCGAACCTCTCCGCCACGATACCGCGCCGGGCCACCGACCGGTGTGGCTCCTCTTTCGCGTCCGGTGTCCAGCCGCTACCATGCCTGCCGTGACCCGCCCGGCTCCCCACGTGTCGCCGTTACCGCAGGCGGGCTGATGAGGCCGCTCGACGTCGCGATCGAGGCCGCAGAGGAAGCGGGAGAGCTGCTCCTCGGCTTCTTCGGCCGGCTCGACCCGTCCGACGTCCAGGAGAAGTCGAAGAACGACATGGTCTCCCGGGCGGACCGCGAGGCGGAGGAGGTCATCCAGCACGTCATCCTCGGCGCCTTTCAGCACGACCGCTTTCTCGGGGAGGAGAGCGGGGCGTCGGGGGGTGACGACGCCTCGCCGGTCTGGATCGTCGACCCGCTCGACGGGACGGCGAACTTCATCCGCGGATTCCCGCACTGGGCGATCTCCGTCGCGCGGACAAAAGGAGGGATTCTCGGCCCTCTGGAGCTCGGCGTCGTCTGGGACCCGGTGAAGGAAGACCTCTTCACCGCCGAGGCCGGCTCGGGGGCTTTCCGGAACGGGGCGAGGCTTCGGATGCCGCGGCGCGAAGGGCTCGAGGGAGCCGCGCTCGCCACGGGCTTCCCGTTCCGACAGCAGTCCAGAATCGACGTCTATCTCTCGGTCTTCCGGGGGGTCTTTCTCGCCTCCCGCTCGCTGCGGCGGGCCGGCAGCGCATCCCTCGACCTCGCCTACACGGCGGCCGGGATCTTCGACGGATTCTTCGAGTTCGGCCTCTCTCCGTGGGACACGGCGGCGGGGGCGCTTCTCATCACGGAGGCGGAGGGCGTGGTGACCGACTTCGACGGGAAAGATTCGTGGCGCACCCGCGGGAACGTCCTCGCCGGCTCACCGGGGGTCCATGCGGCCCTTCTGCAGCTCGTGAGGGGGCTCGGGGTCACGGAGTCGAGGCTCGGGTAGGCGGGACGTCCCTTTTTCAGAGGGGGGAGGAGCTTCCACGCCCGCGGATGCAGTAACCGGTCCGGGCCTGCAGCAGCTTCGCCACGACGGCCGTCCAGCCGGTCTGATGGGAGGCGCCGACGCCCCGTCCTGAATCGCCGTCGAAGTACTCGTAGAAGTTGACGAGGTCCCGGAAATGCGGGTCCCGCTGAAGCTTCGGATGGTGAGAGTGAACGGGGCGCACGCCGTCTCCGTTCGTGAGGAAGATCGCCGCAAGGCGGCAGCTGAGCTCCTCGGCGACCTCGTCGAGCGTCCGGAGCCTTCCCGAGCCGGTCGGACACTCCACCTTGAACTCGTCTCCGTAGTAATGGTGAAACTTCTGGAGCGATTCGATCAGGAGGAGATTGGCGGGAAACCAGACCGGGCCTCGCCAGTTGGAGTTCCCGCCGAAGATCCTCGATTGCGACTCGGCGGGCTCGTACCGCACGGTGATGGCGTGGCCGTCCAGCCAGAAGGTGTAGGGGTGCTCCCGGTGATAGCGGGAGAGGGAGCGGACGCCCCAGTCCGAGAGGAACTCCTCCGGGTCGAGCATCCTCCGGAGGAGCGCCTTCATCCGGTGTCCGCGCAGGAGCGAGAGGAGCTTCAGCTCTCCCTTCCCCGGCTCGCGCCACCGCGAGACGAGAGCCGCGAGGTCGGGGCGGTTCTCGAGGAACCATTCCATCCGCTCCGTGAAGTCCGGCACCTTCTCGAGGAGCTTCGGCTCGAGGGTCTCGACGGCGAAGAGCGGGATGAGACCCACCAGAGACCGGATCCTGATGGGGGCCGAGCGGCCGTCGGGCAGCCTCAGGACGTCGTAGTAGAAGGCGTCCTCCTCGTCCCAGAGACCGATCCCCTTGCCGGCGATGTTGGTCATCGCCTCGGCGATGTAGAGAAAATGCTCGAAGAACTTCGTGGCGGTGTCGACATACGCCGGCTCGTGCCGGGCCAGCTCCAGGCTGATCCGCATCAGGTTGAGCGCGTACATCGCCATCCAGCTCGTGCAGTCGGACTGGTCGAGATGGCCCCCCGTCGGGAGGGGGCGGTTCCGGTCGAAGAGGCCGATGTTGTCGAGGCCGAGGAACCCGCCCTGGAAGAGGTTCCGCCCCTCGGCATCCTTCCGGTTCACCCACCATGTGAAGTTCAGGAGAAGCTTCAGGAAGACCCGCTCGAGGAAGTCGAGGTCGCCGGGATCGTGCGGGGTGCGGGCGCGCCGTTTCTTCCGGTCGATCTTGAAGACGCGCCACGCCGCCCAGGCGTGGACGGGCGGGTTGGCGTCTCCGAAGGCCCATTCGTAGGCGGGAAGCTGGCCGTTCGGGTGCTGGAACCAGGCGTGCCCGAGGAGGGTGAGCTGCTCCTTCGCGAACTCCGGATCCACGAGGGCGAGCGCCACCGCGTGGAAGCCGAGGTCCCAGGCGGCGAACCAGGGGTATTCCCACTTGTCCGGCATGGAGAAGACCGAAGCGCTGTTCAGGTGCGTCCAGTCGGCGTTACGGCCCCTCGAGCGCTCGGGGGGCGGGGGCGGACCGGCCGGATCGCCGGCGAGCCACCGGCGGACGTCGAAGAGGTATGACTGCCGGCTCCAGACGAGTCCGGCGAGGGCCTGGCGCTGGACGAGACGGGCATCCTCGTCGGGCTGATCCTTTTGCAGGAGGGCATAGAACTCGTCGGCCTCGCGGCGCCGGGCCGTCGCGACGTCCTCGAAGTCCGCGAACGGCTCGGCATGCCGAGGAGCCGAGAGGCGGAGGCGGATCCGGGCCGAGCCGCCTCCAGCCACGTCCCGGACAGAGTGGACGGCCGCCTTCGTCCCGGTTCGCTGCGGATTCACGGCGGCGTGGTTGCCCGACACGACGAACTCGTGGAACGCGTCCTTGAAGTACCCCGGGGAGGGAGGCCCCCAGAGCCGCGCCGCGTTCGTCTCGTTCTCGCAGAAGAGGAGCTCGCCTTCCGCTTCGGAGTAAAGGCGGTAGGTTCCGAGCGCGGGGTGCCGGGCCACGATGACCCCGGTCTCCGCCGAAAGAGAGGGCTTTTCTCCGGGCAATCCCCAGGACCAGGTGTTGCGGAACCAGAGCTGCGGAAGGAGGTGCAGCCGGGCGGCGTCCGGGCCGCGGTTCGCCGCGGTGATCTCGACGAGGATGTCGTCGGACGCCGCCTTGAAGTACTCCACCGTGACGTCCCAGTAACGGTCGTCGTCGAAGACGCCGGTGTCGATCAGCTCGTATTCGGGGTCGGCGAGGCTCCGGCGGCGGTTCTCCTCGACGAGGCGCTCATAGGGGTACTCCCGCTGCGGATATTTGTAGAGCATCCTGAGATACGAGTGGTCGGGGACGGCATCCAGGTAGTAG
>JBLMYG010000436.1:0-6138 GCA_050258155.1 Acidithiobacillales bacterium | reverse complement strand
GCGGGCCAGCTCGCGGGGTTTCGCCGCAAATTCGGGTGTGGTCAGAAGGGTTTCCGCGTGCGCGTCAATGCTGGCTGACGGAGGTCGGGCCCGTTCCGGGTTGCGGGGCGTATACGATGTGGCGCATGGGTGAAAAGCCGAAATCCGCCTACGACCTTGCGATGGAGAGGCTGGAGGCCGCCGACCGCGAGTCCGGAGTCAAGGAGACCTCACTTTCCGCCACGCAGAAAGAGGCGGTCGCCGAGGCCCGACGCGTGGCAATGTCGCGCCTGGCCGAGCTGGAGATCCTCTTTCGCGACGCGATGCGGAAGACGGCCGATCCGGCCGAGCGCGCCAAGGCCGAGGACGGGTACCTGATCAACCGGAAACGGATCGAGGACGACCGGGAACGGGCCATCGAGTCGATCCGCAGCGGCCGCCGCTGAGACTCTACTGACCGACGTCGCCCGCCGGCATCGGGGGTCATTTCCGGAACGGACCGCCTGCGACCCGGAGGTGACGGCGGACGGCGACCGGTGCAAGAGAATGAAGAGCCGCCCGGCTGCGCCGCGCTGCTTTTCTAGAAGTCGTAGCGGAGGCCCGCGCGAAGGACTCGCGGCGCCATGGTCTCGAGCGGCACCCGGTCCTGGAAGTTGTCGCCGCTCAGGTCGTTCTCCCATGTGGCGTTGCCCAGGTTGAGGAGATTGAAGACGTCGATCCGCGCCGTGAGCCTCCCGCCCGAGACGATGAACGTCTTCTCGATCCCGAGGTCGAGCGTCAGGCTGTGTTCCGTGCGGAATCTCTGGGTCGCCAGCTTGTCGTTCGCGCGCGACGTGGCGAGGACGGAGAACGGCCCCTGCGGAAGGCCGGTCACGATGAGCTCACGCCCGAATGGGATCCCGTCCCAGTACTTCGCGACCGTGCCCGCCGTAAAGCCCCAGGGAAGGGAGTAGGCGAGCGTTCCCTGCGCGATGAAGGCCCGGTCGAAGTAGAGACGACCCTGCGCGTTGATCAGCGTGTTCGGGTCGTTGTAGAGGTTCCCGATGACCCCCTGGTCGTACTCCGGCGACCCCGGCTGCGGACTCGCCTTCCCGACGATCCGGAAGGCGCTCAAGGAGGCGCTTCCCCTGAGCTTCGAAGGCCCCCCCTTCAGCGCGAGAACGACCTCGGCGCCCTGGTAGAAGCTCGTGAACACCTCCGGATTCGTCAGGAGATACGAGTTCTTTCCGAGCGTCGCCGGGTCCTGTGCGTAAACGGTCAGGTCCTGGTCGTCCACGGTCCCCGGGACGTTGTCGTTGCCGTTGTCGTGGATCGTGACCGGGCTGTATGCGGAGAAGGGCACGCCCGTGTCGATGGTCGCGATGAGTCGGCGTTCCTGCCGGTTCATCACGGTGACGTGAAGGTCGAAGGGCCCCAGATCGAAGTCCGCCCCGACCATCACCTCGTCCGTGTAGGGTGCCTTGAGCCCGGGGTCGACGCGCGAGCTGCTCCCTCCCGAGACATTCTGCAGGGCTCCGAGCTCGTTCTGCTCGAACTGGCGGTCCCCGTTCAGGTCATTCCAGAGGTAGGTCCGGCTGCTCGGGGCGTCGGGGTTTCCGAAGTCGAGGTATTGAGCGAGGAGCCGGTGGTAGTAGCGCGAGAATCCGGCACGGAAGACCGTCTTCCGGCTGACGGGGAGCGAGACGGCGAGGCGCGGGGAGAGCGTCGTCCACGAGATGGCTGGCTCGGCCGACGTCGTCAGCCAGCCGCGTGTCGTGCGAAGCTGGAGCCCCGCGTCAACCGCGAGCGCGCCGCCGAACCGCGAATGGGTCTGGATGAAGGCCGTGACATTCCGGAGGTGGTAGTCGGTCCGGCCCGCTGGGTCGAACAAGGTCACGCTGTACGGCTGGCCGTTGAAGAAGCTGAGGTTCACGCCGTCGAGGACGTCCCACGCCCTGGTGAGGGCCGCCTCCTCCCACGAGAGGCCGCCGGAATATTCCATGATGATGGGGAGAGAGAGGCCCATCGGGCTCTGGAAGTCCGTCCGCCCGTGGAGGATGCCGGCCACCTCGAGCCGGGTCCGTCCGCCGGACGTCTCCATCGGGGCCGCGCCCGTCTGGACTCCCGTGAACATCTCCATCCCGGCCTGCTCACGGATTCCGTCCTGCAGGAGCTGACGAGGAGAGGCCGAGACGTATCCGACATGGCTCTCCAGCGACAGAGTCTGCGAGAGAGGGACGAGATCGGTCAGGACGAGCGCATTCGCCGATTCAATCTCCCGTACGGACGCGCTCAGGGGGACGAGGGAGCTGGTCCCGGCGTTGGGACGCGAGGCATCGTAGCCCGTCCAGAGAAGCGAGAGATCGTGCGGGCCGAGGCTCGCCGTGAGGTTCACGAGGCCGGTCTTCAGGGACGACGAGACGGAATCCGGGACGCTCTCGGGATACCGGGTAAAGTCGGTCGCGGAGAACGAGAAGAAGTAGTTCGCACGGCCGGGGACGATCGGCCCGCCGGCGTGGAAGTTCCCGCTTGCGAAGTCCCGGAAGTGCTCGGGGGAGGTGAGACCCTGCGCCTTCTGTTTCTCGGACAGATTGTCGGCCTGCGTGGCTCCCCCTTGGGCGAAGAGCTGGGCGCCGCCCGAGAACACGTCGCCACCCCTCATCGGAACGAGCCTCAGGGCGATCCCGGGAATCGAGATGTCTGCCGGGTGGACCGCCTTGGAGACGGTGATTCTTTCCAAGGAGTCGAAGTCCGGGAAGAAGAGGGGGCGGTCCCCCATGTACGGGTCCGAGAGGTCGAAGCCTTGGAGGACGTAAGTGTTCTGGGTCCACGAGCTCCCGAGCCCTCCGAAATGCGCCGGGACATCCCCCCGGAGGCCTCCGACGTCGACGCGGTCCGTCACGACGCTGGGGACCTGGCTCTCGAGAAGCACCCAGAGGTTTCGCGCGGACGGAAGCTCTTCCATCGAGGACGACGTGATCTCCGTTTCGTCCGCAGTCTGCTCCGCAGGGTGCGCCGGCGTTTCCTGGGCGTGAGCTTCCAGCGCCACGACGACGAGCGCCGCACCGGCGAGTGCGTTCGAAGTCCTCATGGGACCCCGACCATGAAACATCCGACCGCCGCCCGATCCGGCCACGCCAGCGAGGCGAGAATCTCGAACCGTCCGAGCATCACTCCCACTGAGGGGCTCATGGCAGCTGCCTCCCGGGCCGGAGGAAGGAGCGGGTCGTGTCCCGAGGCGCGGCGGCCCTCGTCCCGGCGACCCGTCAGGGTCTTATTACTGAGCGGATTCTAGCCTCAGGTACCGGTCCAGCCGCTCGGCGTCGCCGGGACTCTGCGGCCGGCTGACCTTTTCCCGAGGAGCCGCCCCATGGGCGGGGTGACTTTGTCTGCGACGAGCCGTCGGCCGGGGGCTTTGCTTTCCGCAGATACCGTGTCGTCGAGAAGTGGAAGGGCACTCTTTAGCGGTGTCTTCAGTGTCGCCCGGATGGGACCTTTCTTCAGAGGGTCAGGGACTGACACCAAAGCTGGGGCTGACGTCGACAGGACAGCCAGAGACCGGGAACCCCGCGAGGTCCTCGCGGGGTTCCGTCGAATGTCGACCCTGGTGCCGGGAGGCCGACCCCCCCGGCACAGGGCGACCCGCTTGCCCTTTCCGGGAGGGCTCTATTTCTCCAGGCCGGTCACTTCGACCTCGACGCGGCGGTTCTTCGCTCGACCTTCCGCGGTGCTGTTGTCAGCGACCGGGTTGGACATGCCCTCTCCGCTGACCTCCAGCTTGCCGGCATCGACCCCGAGGCTGACGAGGTAATCGCGAACGGCTTCCGCCCGCTTCAGCGACAGCTTCTTGTTGTAGGCCTCCGTGCCGATGTTGTCCGTGTACCCGGTGATCTTCGCCTTGTCGGCACGGCTCAAGTCTTGTCTGACCTGCTCGCGATATTCCTTGATCTTCTCCTTCGCCTCGGGCGTCAGGTTCCACTTGTTGAAACCGAACAGAGCCGCCGCCTGAAAGACCATGGTCTTCGGAGCCGGAGGCGGGGGCGCGGCTTTCGCGACCGGCGGCGGGGGCGGGAACTCCCAGCTGACGGCGTAGTGGTGCTCCGTCTTCGTGGCGGCCTGCTGGAAGAGCGCCAGCAGATCGGCCCCCTTCCCCGCCTTCCTGGCCTGACCGTGGTTCTGGCTGGCGAACTTCTCCAGGAATCCGTCGACATTCGGGCCCGGCATGCAGTCGATCGCGAGCACACTGAGGTTCTCGACTCCCTGCGTCGCCTGGCTGACGACGTCGCTCTTGAACGCGCTGTTGAGCTCTTCGCCGTCCGTGAAGACCCACAGGAAGCGCGGGCCGTCGGCCGGCGTTCCCTTGATGAGCTCGACGCCCGCGAACATCTCCTCGTTGAGATAGGTATTGTCGGTGACGCTCTTCTTGCTGCAGGCCTTGGCCGCGAACTCTCCCAGCTCGGAAGGCTTGTTCGACTTGAAGACCTCTACGTGCACGTTGCGGCCGCCCATCTTCACCGTCTTCCCGTCGCGCATGACGACCATCTGCACGTCGTCGATCGGCCGGATGGTCTTCAGCACCGCGCCGAGCTCCCCGAGCTCCTTCGCGATGACCTTGCGCTCCTCCAGCGAGTACGAGTTGTCCACGACGAGGACGACGTGGCGGGGGACCTCCACGGTCTTGGAGACGGGTTCCACCGAGGTGATCTTCCCGGCCTGGCCAGCCCGCGCCACGGTGAAGTCCCTGTCCGTCAACCCGAGCACCGGCTCCTTCTTGGCGTTCACGACGCTCACGAGAGCCTTGCCGTCCGCCAGGCTCTGCTCGAACGTCACGTTGGCGTCGGGCCGGGTCGTTCCGATCTCCAGGCCGGGCGGCGGCTCCGCGGCGAAGGCCGTCGCGGACGCTGCCACGGCGACCAGTAGAATGGAGAGGCGTTTGATCAGCATTGTGCTTCGTCCCCTTTCCGGGCTTTACCAGAGCCCATGAGTTTCTCTTGTCCTCTTGGCGCCCCGTCGACGATGGCCGACTTCACGGAACGCCGAATCCCGCAGGGGTGAGACGCTCCCGCCGAGTACTGAACCTCAGGCATCGGCTAATCCTAGTACTGAACCGCGGGCAAGAGGTAACCCTGGCGAAACCCGGGTGGCATCTCCTAGTGCAAATGCCTCAGGCGCGACGATGGACCGACCCCCCGAAGGCATCCTGAATCTTTCAGGAACTCGAAACACCCACGTCGGCGGCTCCGAAATCGTCCCTCGTGGCCGTCGGCACGAAGCGAAGGAGACATAATGAGTAAGTAGCTCGCCGCCGAGTTCATCGGCACGCTCTGGCTCGTCCTGGGAGGGTGCGGGAGCGCGGTTCTCGCGGCCGCTTTCCCGAATGTCGGGATCGGGCTGCTGGGCGTCGCGTTCGCGTTCGGCCTCACCCTCCTGACGATGGCCTACGCGATCGGCCACATCTCGGGCTGCCACCTGAACCCGGCCGTCTCGGTCGGCCTTTGGGCCGGCGGGCGGTTCCCGGCGTCCGGACTCATCCCTTACATCGTGGCGCAGGTGGCCGGCGCGATCGCCGGAGCGGGCGTCCTCTACCTGATCGCGAGCGGGAAGGCGGGGTTCGACCTCGCGGGGGCTTCGCCTCGAACGGGTACGGAGCCCACTCTCCGGGCGGCTACGCGCGTGGCGCCTGCCTCGTCGCCGAGGTCGCCATGACCTTCTTTTTTCTCATCGTGATTCTCGGTGCGACCCACGGCAAGGCGCCGACGGGCTTTGCCGGCATCGCGATCGGCCTCGCCTTGACACTCATCCACCTGATCAGCATTCCGGTCACGAACACTTCGGTCAACCCGGCTCGCTCCACGGGCCCCGCTCTCTTCGTCGGCGGCTGGGCACTCGAGCAGCTCTGGCTCTTCTGGGTCGCTCCGATCGTCGGCGCCGCTCTTGCGGGTTTCTGCTACAAGTCTTTCTTCGAAGAGGCCTGACCCGCCGGAGGGCTTCAGCCGGCGCTGCTCCGTTCCGGGGAACGCAATGACCTTCATGTCCCGGGGGGAGCGCGGCCGCGGCGTCGGCCTGCGAGAAAAGGGCGAGACGGCGGAGTCGCTCGTCTCGCCCCCGGGGCCTGTCCACCCTTTTCCAGACCGCTCAGTCGAGCTGGAGGTCGAGGACCGCCCTGTCCGCGATCGCGTC
>JBLMYG010000435.1:0-3581 GCA_050258155.1 Acidithiobacillales bacterium | reverse complement strand
CACGACCGCGGCCACCCCAAAAGTGTAGTCCCTCGTCACAGGCGGCTCCCCGAAGAAGCTCGGCAAATAGAGGGCTCGGCGTGAGCCGGCGCACATACAATTCCGGCTGTCCGGGCACGTCGGAGGACTTCCGATGAAACATGGCAGCACAGGGCTCGGCATCGTCCTGGCGGTATCTCTCACCATCGGAGCCACCTCGGCCGCCGCTCGCGTGATCCCCTACGCGCCGATCACGCCGCGGCAGGCGATCCCGGCCATTCAGAAGCGCGCCGCCCGCCATCTGGTCCTCCAGGAAGTTCTGCCGCAGGATTGCCTGTTCGGATGTACGTCCTACCTCTCCCGCCTCGTCATCCATGACCCGCAAGGCATCGAGTCGCCGCGGGATGTGACGCCGGGCGGAAAGGACGCCAGCATCGTCCTTGCAGCAGCCTCGGAGGGGGATGACGGAACGCTCAGGCTGCTCTTTCTGGGCGGCGTCGACGCCGATTTCGGCTTCCATTACAGCGCGGACGGCGGTACGACGTGGTCGCTCGTTTCCATCCCCGGGAATTGGGAGGCGAACTCAAGCTGCACTTCATCGGGCGTGCTTCCTCTGACCGGCCGGGACATCGGCGGTCCGGTTGCCGGAGGCACCTTCTCCCCCATCCGGCTCGGCACGGTCGAGGTCCCGTTCGTCGTCGTGACAAACGGCAGTTCCGATTCGACCTTCTGGGGTGTCCGCAGGGACGGCTCGGCCTACTTGCTAGCCACGGCCGGGGCTCCCGGTGCACTGATCGGCTCCGACGATAATGGCGAGAGCTTTCTCGTCGCCGGCATCTATGTCCGTGTCATAAACCTTCCGTGGGGATTTTCCTGGTACTCGGCATGGCGAGTGGCCCGGCTCGACCTGTCGGGCCGCATGCTGGCTCTCTTCGACCTGCCTTACATAGGGCTCGCCCCCAAGCCATGCATGGAGGGGTGGATCACGACTTCCGGCAACGCCTGGCTGAACGTCAGCTGGCCACCCGGAGCCCAGCCCGGCGTCTGCACGCTCTGCTCCGCGCGCTCCGTCGCGCTCTGGGACCCGGGAACTCCTTCAGGAGGTCTTTTCGTCGTCGCATCCTCGAACGACAAGAATGATGTGCTCCCCGTCGCTGTTCCAACGGCCGACTTTTCGGGAGCGTGGGTCGTGCAAAGGGATGCCGGCGCGACAACTCTCGCGTCCTACATGTCGACGGGAGCGGTCATTTCGTGGATCGATCTGATGCGGCCACCCGTGGAGGCGCTTCACGTCGGCTCCTCCGGGAAGCGTCTTCTCGTCCAGACGAGCCGCCACCGGGAATTGCAGGACGACGACACCATTGGACTCGCCCTCTGGGACGTCGGCCGACCGGCGCCCTCCCGGTATGACACTCTTCTGCTTCAGAAGGCGCCTGAGGCCGGATTCGCTCACCTCGACGCGGACGCCGTAGCGGAGGGGGCGCCGTTCGCCTTCGGCAGCGGTGTCGTCTGGTCATCGCCCTTCCAGCACGTCACCGTGTTCGGCCTTGGACAGGAGGCCGGGGTCGTGCGCGGGTCACTGAAAGAGCAGCTTCTGATCCCCGCGTCCGGGCGAACGCCCGGAAGGTTCGGTTCGGACTGGCGGACCGACCTCGTCCTGCGGAACCCGGGGCCCGACCCGGTCACGATTACGGCCAGCCTGCTCCCGAACCCCCAAACCACGGGGCCAGTGAGCGCCGCCACGCTGACGCTCGACCGGAGCTCCATCACCGTCGTGAAGGACGCTCTCGGCTCCCTCTTCGGGATCGATCAGGGCTCGGGCGCCCTGCTCCTCACCCCCGACGGAGACCACGCGATCGAGGCCACCAGCCGGACGTACACCGCCTCGCCGGCAGGGACCTACGGGATGAGCGTCGATGCGACGGAGCCTCCGGCAGCGGCCGGTGCCGGTTATCCCGTGACTTTCTCGGCCGGACTCCTCGGCACCAGCTTCCGGACGAACCTCGTCGCCACCGATGCCTTCGGGCAGGGCTCGCAGCTCGACCTCGTCCTCTCGACGAGCAGCGGCCCGGGAAGCTCCACTCTGACCGTCGACGTGCCCAAGAACGGACAGACCCAGCTTTCGGGGCTTTCCCGGTGGATGGGTGCGCCGGCTTCGGACACAGGTTCCTTGCGGCTCGCGCCGGCGTCCGGCGGAGCCGCGAGTGGCCTCATCGCCATCGACGAGGGGACGAACGACCCGTCCTGGTTCCCGCCCGACGTCCTCGGGACATCGTTCTGGACGGGGGTCATCCCCGCCGTCGTCCATGCCGACGGAGCAAACGGGGCGCAGTTCAGGACGGACCTCTTCCTCTTCAATCCCGATGTCCAGCAATCGCGCGTAGACCTCTCTGTCAAGGCCTGGGACAAGGACGACGAGGAAACCGTCGAATTGACCCTTTCGCCCGGCGAGTCGCGTGTCATCCGGGACGTCCTCTTCACGACCTTCGGCAGGACGGGTGTGGCGAGTCTGACCTTCGACGCCGCCCCTGTCTCTGAATTCGCCGTTCGGGTCACGTCGCGGACATACACCATCCAGCCGGACGGCTCGACGTTCGGGATGCAGCTGCCACCCCTCAAACCATGTCAAACGGCCAGCGCCGGCGAGACACTCGAGATCCTCGGGCCTATAGGAGGTCCCGGATTTCGGACGAATCTCTCGCTCGTGGGGGTCGGAGGTCTCAGCCCTTGGACGGCGCCCCCTGCGCTCCCCGCGACGGCCCACGTCGAGATCATCGGTAATCGCGGCGACCTCCTCGACGCTTTCGACGTCGAGGTGCCGCCCCGCGGCGGAGTCCAGGTAAACGACCTCTTCCGGACGAGGGGGCTGGGCGACGGACCGAAAGCCGCGCTGATCCGGATCACGCCGTCGAGCGGCCTCGTCTCAGCCTACGCGACAACGATGGACGACGGCACGAACGACCCCGTCTACTTTCCCGGCCGAGTCTCACTCGATCGGTGACTACGGTTTCGTGAGGTCGGTCTTCGGGCGGTTCCTGTACTTCTCCCAGAGCCGCTTCTGCCGGTCGGAGAGCTCGAGGGAGACGCCTTTCTGGTAGAGCGCGACGAGGTTCGAGGTGATCTCGAGCGGGTCGCCCGTCCAGACCGCGAAAGAAGCGTCCTTTCCGGGAGCGATCGAGCCGATTCGGTCGGCCACGCCGTAGATCCTCGCCGGATTGAGCGTGACGCTCCGAAGCGCCTCGAGCGGTTCGAGGCCGAAGGCCATCGCCATCGCCGCGTGGTTCGGGAGGTCGCGCACCCGGGCCGCGCTCTCCGCGCCGTCGGTCAGTGCCACGAGGACGCCCGCCTTCGCCAGCCGGGCCGGGACGGTGTAGGGGGCGTCGTAGGCCTCGTCGGTCCTGAGCGGAAGCCGCAACGTCCCGTCCACGATGACCGGGATCTGCCGGGCCGCGAGCATTCTCGCCATCTCCGGCGCGTCGTCTCCGCCGAGGAAGACGACCCGGACCTTCTCCCCTTTCAGCTCCTCGTCGACGAAGCGGAGCGCGGCCTCCATCTGGGACTTCCTGGCAGCTCGGATCAGGAGGGGGATCTTCCCTTCGAGG
>JBLMYG010000434.1:0-3493 GCA_050258155.1 Acidithiobacillales bacterium | reverse complement strand
ATGATGAAGAGCGCCGTGGCAAGCCGCGCGCTCGAGTGGCACAAGAGAAACGACCAACGATAGGAGGAAACAACATTTACTTCAGAGGCGGACCGCGCATCCCCCCAACGAAGAACTCTCCGATCAACGAATACATTCTCCGCTTCCCGCAAGTCCGTCTGATCAGCTCCACGGGAGAGCAGGTCGGCATCGTCGATCCCGCGACGGCGCTCGCCCGGGGGCGCGAGGAGGGGCTCGACGTCGTCGTCATCGCCGAACAGGCCAGTCCCCCGGTCTGCAAGGTGATGGACTTCGGAAAGTTCACATTCGAAAAGAAGAAGAAGGAGCACGAGTCGAAGAAGCGTCAGAAGGTGACGCAGGTCAAGGAAGTCAAGTTCCGGCCGAACATCGACGACCACGACTATGACTTCAAGCTGAAGAACATCGTCCGCTTCCTGGCCGAGGGGGACAAGGTCAAGGCGACCGTCCAGTTTCGTGGGCGCGAGATGTCGCGGCTCGACAACGGCCGGAAGGTCCTCGACCGCCTCCTCTCGGACCTCGAGGGGAAGGCGAACGCCGAGGGAGGGCACGAGGTGATGGGCAACCGGATGCACCTGATCCTCGGTCCCGCCAAGAAGCATTGAGATTCCGCACGAAGGAGCGATTCCGTAATGGCCACGCAGAAGCGAAAGACCCACCGGGGCGCCGCGAAGAGGTTCAGGAAGACTGCCACCGGCAAGTTCACGTTTGAAAAAAAGAAAAAAGAGCACGAGTCGAAGAAGCGGCAGAAGGTGACGCAGATCAAGGAAGTCAAGTTCCGGCCGAACATCGACGACCACGACTACGACTTCAAGCTGAAGAACATCGTCCGCTTCCTGGCCGAGGGGGACAAGGTCAAGGCGACCGTCCAGTTTCGCGGGCGCGAGATGTCGCGGCTCGACAACGGACGGAAGGTCCTCGACCGCCTCCTCTCGGACCTCGAGGGAAAGGCGAACGCCGAGGGGGGGCATGAGCTGATGGGAAACCGGATGCACCTGATCCTCGGGCCTTCCAAGAAGCACTGACATTCCGCGCGAAGGAGCGATTCCGAAATGGCCACCCAGAAGAGAAAGACCCACAGGGGCGCCGCGAAGAGGTTCAGGAAGACTGCCACCGGCAAGTTCAAGAGAAGCCACGCGATGAAGCGCCACATCCTGACGAAGAAGAGCGCCGGCCGCCTGCGCCAGCTCGACAAGGAGACGCTCGTCTCCAGGGCCGACATCCGCGCCGTCCGGCAGATGCTCCCCTACGCGTGAGCGCCGGAGAAGCCAGAGCAGCCGAAGATTAAGGAGATACGACGATGCCTCGCGTCAAGCGTGGACCCAAGAGAAAGAACCGCCGGGAGCGCGTGCTGGAGCTCGCGAAAGGCTATTACGGGACGAAGCACAACTGCTTCCGGATCGCCGAGCTGCAAGTCGAGCGCTCGCTCGCGTTTGCCACCCGTGACCGAAAGCAGAGGAAACGGGAGTTCCGAGGACTCTGGATCGTCCGGATCAATGCGGCCGCCCGGATGCACGACATCAGCTACTCGAAGCTGATGGCGGGGCTGAGGAAGGCGGGCTCGGACGTGAACCGCAAGATGCTCGCCGAGATCGCCGTGGAGGACCCGAAGGGCTTCGCCTCCCTCGTTGCGTCCGCCAAGAGCGCCCTCGGAGCCGCCCCCGCCGCAGCGCCGCCGGCCTGATCGACGGCCTTGGGCGAGATCGCCGAAGCGGTCGGATTCGCGGTCCAGCAGCTTTCGAACGAGCTCGAGAAAGCTGAGAGGGAATCGGCTGCGAAGGGAGGGCTGACGCCCGCCGAGGTCCAGGCCGTGCGCGTGAGGTGTCTGGGACGGACCCAGAGCTACGTCAGCTCTCTCCTGGAGGAGCTGCGAAGCGCCCCGAAGGAGCAGAAGGCCACCCTCGGGGCGATCGTCAACCGGGCGAAGACGGACGCCGAGAGGCGGGTCTCGCTTCTCGAAGAAAAGGCCGTCGCCCGTGCGCAGAAGGAGCGGGCCATGGCCCAGACCGTGGACGTGACCCTGCCGCCGCGCGTCCCTCCGGTGGGGCGGCTCCACCCGCTGACGGTGGTCCGGCGGAGGATCGAAGAGGCCTTCCGGGCCCTCGGCTACGAGGTGGCCGACGGGCCGGAGATCGAGACCGACTGGCTCAACTTCGGCGCCCTCAACTTCGCTCCGGATCACCCCGCGCGCGACGAGGTCGACACCTTCTTCGTGAAGGAGGGAGGGGAGGGGGCCGACCGGCTTCTCCTCAGGACGCACACGTCACCGGTCCAGATCCGGACGATGCTCTCCCAGGAGCCGCCGATCCGGATCGTCATCCCGGGGCGCGTCTACCGGAAGGACGCCATCGATCCGCGCCACTCTCCGGTCTTCCATCAGATCGAGGGGCTGACGGTCGACGAGGGCATCACGTTCTCCGACCTGAAGGGGACGCTGGGGGCGTTCTTCCGACAGCTCTTCTCCGCCGACGCGAAGGTGCGCTTCGGGCCGTCCTTCTTCCCGTTCGTCGAGCCGGGCGTGGAGGTGGCGGTCTCCTGTGTCTTCTGCGGACGGAAGGGATGCCGGATCTGCTCTGGCTCGGGCTGGATCGAGCTGATGGGGGCCGGCATGGTCCATCCGAAGGTCCTCGCCGCCGGAGGGATCGACCCGGAGAGGTACAGCGGCTTCGCGTTCGGAGGGGGGATCGACCGGATCGCGATGCTCGTCTACGGAATCCCGGACCTCCGCCTGCTCTTCGAGAACGACGTCCGCTTCCTGGACCGGGCATGGTGAGCCTGGCATGAAGTTCCGCGCCGAGTGGATCGCGTCGTATCTTCCGGGCGAGCCGCCGTCCGTCGCGCGCCTCCGCGAGACGCTGACCGCGGCCGGCTTCGTCGTCGAGACGGTCGATGGTGACGGGCCCCCCGCGGTCCTCGACGTCGAGATCACCGCGAACCGTCCGGACGCGATGTGCCACCGGGGGCTCGCCCGCGAGGCGGCCGTCGCGCTCCGGCGCGAGTTCCGCGACCCCGAGGCGGGCCGCCCGATCCCCGAAGGGGCGCCGTCGGCCGAGTCGCTGGCGAAGGTCGTCATCGAGGAGCCGTTGCTCTGCGACCGGTACGCGGCCCGCGTCCTGACCGGGGTCCGGGTCGGCACCTCGGGCGCCGCTCTCTCGGAGCGACTCGCGACGCTCGGAGCGGGGCTGATCTCCTCCCCCGTCGACGCCACGAACCACGTCCTCTGGGACATCGGACAGCCGCTCCACGCTTTCGACCTCGACCGGCTGGCCGCGGGACCGGACGGCCTCCCCACGATCCTCGTCCGGAGGGCGCGCCCCGGCGAGACGCTGGTCACGCTCGACGGCGTCGAGCGGCTCCTTTCACCGGAGCACCTCGTCATCGCGGACGCCGAGCGGCCCGTGGCGCTCGCGGGCATCATGGGCGGCCTCGAGACGGCGATCTCCCTGAGGACGACCCGTATCCTTCTCGAGTCGGC
>JBLMYG010000433.1:0-3348 GCA_050258155.1 Acidithiobacillales bacterium | reverse complement strand
CGGCGCTCCACGAGCCGTCGGAGCCGGTCGGGGCGTCGCAGATCTTCTGGGCCGGCCCGCCCGTCACGTCGATCTTCTTGAGCTTCCCTTCAGCCACGAAGCCAAGGAAGCGGCTGTCGGGGGACCAGAAAGGACGCGTCGCCCCTTCCGTCCCATCGAGCGGATGTGCCTCGAGGGCGTTCATGGCCCGAACCCAGATGCGTGTCTTGCCCGCGGAGTCGGTTGCATTGAACGCCAAGTACCGCCCGTCCGGCGAGATGCGCGGCGCGTCGATCGTCGCGACTCCCTCGGGCATCGGGATCTCGAATCGGACTGTTCGGAGGGGCACTGGTGCTCGGCGGACGAAGCCGATCCCCAGGGCGATCGCTGCGAGCAAAGCCACGGCAGCCACCGCCCAGGCGATTTTCTCGCGGTTCTTTCGTCGCGCCGCGACCGGCGCCGGGAGTCCGGCCTGAGAGCCCCCCTCGGAAATCCACTGGAGCTGGAGCCGGACGTCGTGGGCTGTCTGTAAGCGGTCCTCCGGGTCCTTTGCGAGGCACGTCTTCACGACCCGGTCGAGCGCGGGAGGCGACATCGGCACGACCTCGGAAAGCGCCGGCGGCTCGTCGCGCAGGATCGACCCGATGAGGCTCGCCTGGCTCTTCCCCTGGAAGGCTTTCCGGCCCGTCACCATCTCGTACAGGACCGCCCCGAACGAGAAAATGTCCGACCGGGCGTCGGCCTCTTTCCCCTCGAGCTGCTCCGGGGCCATGTACTGGAACGTCCCGAGGATCGTTCCCTTCTCGGTCAGGGGCGCGCCCGGCTTGGCCTCGGTCGCGAGACGCGAGACTCCCGAAACGGCCTCGTGGGGGGCGGGGCGGAACTTCGCGAGGCCAAAGTCGAGAAGCTTGACCCCCGACTTCGTCAGCATCACGTTTCCGGGCTTGAGGTCGCGGTGTATGACCCCGGCCCGATGGGCGGCGTCCAGAGCCGAGGCGATCTCCATTCCGATCGTCAGAGCCGAGCTGACCGGCAGCGGCCCCTTGAGGAGCCGCTCCGAGAGGGTTTCTCCGTCGGCCAGCTCCATGACGAGGAGGTGCCGGCCGGAGACCTCCTCGAACGAATAGAGAGCGGCGATGTGCGGGTGGCTCACGGCAGCCAGGGACTTGGCTTCCCTCTCGAACCGCGCGATGCTTTCCTTGTTCTCGAAGAACTCTTCCGGCAGCACCTTGAGGGCGACCGTCCGCTCCAGACGCGTGTCCCTCGCCTTCCAGACCTCGCCCATTCCCCCAGCTCCGAGAGAACTCTGGACCTCGTAGGGCCCGAGGCGGGCGCCCGTTGCGATCGTCATGTGTGCGTCGGATTCTAACTACGAAAGAGACGCGTGAGCAGGACGTGCCGATCGCCTCCGCGTTCGGACACTCGGCTACTTCTTGGAGACCTCCGATGGCCAGTTCGCGATGAGGCTGAGCGTCTCGGAGCCGCTCCCTTCCAGGGGCATGGCGACGAGCAGACGCTTTCCGTCCGGTGACGGCGCGACGGCGCCCGGATTCACGACGACGACGCCTCCGAGGAGCGGACGAGCCGGCGCCGGCCCGTCCGGGCCGAGGCGTGCTGCGAAGAGCCGCCCCTCGCTGACCCAGGCGAGATCTCCGCTCCGCCCGAGCCAGAAGGGGGCGTCCGCGCCGGAGGAGCTGACCTGCTGTCTCTCGCCCCTCGGATAGGGCATGACGTAGATCTCCTGGCGTCCGGTTTCGTCCGAGAGGAAGGCGAGCTACTTCCCGTCCGGCGAGACGCGCCCCAAGGTCTCCTGTGCCGGAGTCGCGACGAGCGGACGTGGCGTCGGGTCCCCGGTGAGGGGGACGGTCATGAGATTCCAGCCCTCGGGTTCCTGGCGGTCGATGACGAGAGTCTCGCCGTCCACCGACCAGCTCGTGGGCCGCTCGTTCACCGAGACGACCTTTATGAGCAGGCGTGCCTCCGACAACCCGTTCATCGCCTTCACATAGATCTTCCCGTCCATGTCCGAGTAAGCGACTTGCTTTCCGTCCGGCGACCAGGCCGCGGATCCGGCCGTGACGTCCGGCGCGAATCGGCTCGCGACGCTGCGCACGAGGTCGTACATCCAGAAATGGTTCGTACCGCTTTCGTCCGGGATGACGGCCAGCGCGCGTCTGCCGTCGGGCGAAATCGCAATGCTGTCGAAAGGTGCGGGCGCGCCCACGGTCCCGGCGACGCGGCCATCGAGGTCCAGCCAGGTGAGCTGGCTCTTCGTCGCTTCGCCTCCCGGCTCGGCCACGAGGAGTCCGGTGTCGGACACCGATGCGTTGGCCGTCCACCGGTATCCGTTAAACCAGACGTGTTGCGCAACGATGGCTGCTTCCCCTTCGAGGCGCAGGCTGCCGGCGTCGAAGCGCTGCGCCATGAGATCTCCCCCGCGCACGAAGAGAAGGAAGCCCGGCGCGATGAGCGGTCCGCTGTTCTCCGGGGAAACCCGGGTCATCCGTCCGCTCGCAAGGTCGACGCAGTAGATCCCGTTTTCCTTCGATTTCAATGCCGTTGCCTGGAAGAAGAGGACGCGCCTGCCGCCCGGAAGAAACGCCGGCAGCCTGTGCGTCATCTCTTTCTCCCTGGGCGACGTCAACGCGACGGGGGTGCCGCCCCCCGCGGAGACGCGCTGAAGGCCGCCGAATGGAACGGGAGCGAAGACGATCACGTCTCCCTCTCCCCAGGTGCCGCCGCGCGGCTCGGGGGCGTCACAGAAAGTCTGAACCGTTCCGCCCGAAGCCGGAACCCGCTTGAGCTTGTGATCCGCGAAGAACCCGATGCTCCGGCCGTCCGGAGACCAGAACGGGTCGCTCGCGCCGTCGGTACCTTCGATCGCCTGCGCGCCCAGGCTATCCAAGGAGCGGACCCAAAGGCGCCGCTTCCCGTCGCGGGACGTAGCCGCGAAAGCAAGCCGCCGACCGTCGCGCGAGAGCGCGACGGAGCCGTTCTCCCCGGGGAAACGAAGGCCGGAAGGAAGGAGGACCGTCGACCGCACCGCCTGCGACTCCGGCGGCCGAGCGCGCAGCGCAAGGACGCCGGTCACACCCGCCGCAGCCGCGAACGCGGCCGCTACCCCCCAGGAGACATAGAGAGACTTCTTGCTCCCTCGCTCCCGCATCGCCGGAGCACTTCGACCCACACTGGAGCCTGGCTCGGCTTGCCTTTCTTCGAAGGGGAATGGGGGACCGCCCGGGGTTCCGCCGACGGCGCTCGCGAGCGAAGTCTGCGTGGCGAGCTCCTCGAGGTCCAGCCGCGCATCGGCGATGTCGTGCAGCCGGGAGCGTGTGTCCCGCCTCAGGCACTTTCGAAGAATCTCTTTGA
>JBLMYG010000432.1:0-3542 GCA_050258155.1 Acidithiobacillales bacterium | reverse complement strand
GCCGGTCGCGGTCAGGGTGTAGCGGGTGGTGCTGTTCGGGCAGACCTCGTGGGACCCGTTCGGCCCGACGCTTCCGATTCCCTCGTCGATCGAGGCGCTGGTGGCGTTGTGCGAAGACCAGATCAGGTTCGTGCACTTGCCCTGCTCGATCGAGCCCGACTCCGCCGAGAAAGAGACGATGACGGGTGCCGGGGCGGCCGCTGGAGGCGGCGCGGCAGGTTTGGGAGCTTCGGCGACCTTCGGGCAGAGCGCATTGGCCTTGGCGACCGCCTCGTTGGCCATTGCGATTGCTTCCTTGGTGCGGCAGGAATTGTAGGTAGGCCATGCGTCCTTCGCCAGCTTCTCGGCGGCCTTGAACGCATCCGGGCATTCCTTATCCTTGCCGGCCTTCTTCGCCGCGGCGACAGCCCGGTCCCCGGCGGGCAGCTCCTTCGGAACCCAACGCCCATCCGGGAGGACCTCCAATCCCGCACATCCGACCAGAGCACCGATGGAGGAACCAAGAAACACCAGGATCAGGGCGACTCTCAGACTTCGAGCACTCATACGATCCTCCTCCTCAACTCGCCTATTCCCTGCTGGCGGGCCACCCGGGCAATCCTCCGCCGGGACCGACCGCAGCCCGCTCTTCGGGGAAAAGGATCTGCCGGGGACGAAGCCCCGTGCTTGATGCGAATGTATCTGTTTGATCCGATCCGGAAATGCCGCAAGAAATTGCGATAAGTCCTGAAAATCAGCGGCTTTCGGGCTCCGACCCGGGTTTCAGGGCATTCGAGAACGGGAGACCGGGCTCGCTCCCCGCGTACTAAGATCCTGCCGCTTTTCGGCCTGATGTCGTCTCGGCTCCAGGAGGGAGGGCTCGCATGCATCGGATCCGCCTTGCCCGCGCGCTGATGGGACTCGGCTTTCTGGGGCTCGTCGCCGGCGTTTCGGCGCAGACACGGAAGCCGGCGCCGTCCTCGAAGCCTTCCCTCCCGTCCGAGATGCCGGCCACGTTCACGCGCTCAACCGGCTCGTTCGACTACGACCGCCGGGTCGTGATGATCCCGATGCGAGACGGCGTGAAGCTCCACACGGTCATCCTCGTCCCGAAGGGCGCGAAGAATGCCGGCATCCTGCTGACCCGAACTCCCTACGACGCCGACGCGCTGACGAGCCACAGCGAGAGCTCGCACCTGGCGCCGATGCTCGAGGGCTACGACAACGCGACCGACGTCATCGTGGAGGGCGGCTACATCCGGGTCGTGCAGGACGTGCGCGGAAAGTACGGCTCCGAGGGCGACTACGTCATGAACCGGCCGCTTCGCGGGCCGCTCAACGCGACCGCGGTTGACCACGCGACCGACACCTGGGACACGATCGACTGGCTCGTGAAGAACGTCCCGGAGTCGAACGGGAAGGTCGGAATTCTCGGCATCTCGTATGACGGCTTCACGCCGCTGATGGCGCTCTTCAATCCGCACCCGGCGCTCAAGGTCTCGGTCCCCATGAATCCCATGGTGGACGGCTGGATCGGCGACGACTGGTTCCACAACGGCGCCTTCCGGCAGCTCGGCGCCTCGTACATCTACGAGCAGGAGGCCGACCGCAAGAACGAGGAGAAGTGGTGGACGAGCCACTTCGACGACTACGACACCTTCCTGTCCGCCGGGTCGGCGGGAGAGCTCGGCCGCCGCCACGGCATGGAGCAGCTCGGCTTCTGGAAGAAGCTGACCGAGCATCCGAGCTACGACTTCTTCTGGCAGGAGCAGGCGGTGGACAAGCTGCTCGCCCACGAGCCCTTGAAGGTGCCCGTGATGCTCGTCGACAGCCTCTGGGACCAGGAGGACATCTATGGCGCGCCCGCCGTCTACAAGGCGATCGAACCCAAGGACGCCGGCAACGACAAGGTCTTCCTCGTTCTGGGGCCGTGGCGCCACGGCCAGGAGATCGACGACGGCAGCGCGCTCGGCCCGATCAAGTTCGACAGCGACACCGCCAAGACCTTCCGCCGCGAGGTCCTCGCTCCGTTTCTTGCGCAGTACCTGAAGGACGGCGCGCCGAAGGCAGACATCGCGCCCGTGACGGCGTTCGAGACCGGGACCAACGTGTGGCGCCGGCTGAACGAGTGGCCGGCCGGCTGTGTCAGCGGCTGCGCGATCAAGCCGACGCCGCTCTATCTCGAAGTCGGCGGGAGGGCCGCGTTTACGCCTCCGAAGGACAGCGACGCGCCGTTCGAGGAGTACGTCTCCGATCCCGCGCGGCCCGTGCCTTTTCTCGGCCGTCCGTCGATTCCGTCGAGCTACGACGACAGCGCGAGCTGGAGGACGTGGCTCGTCTCCGACCAGCGCGAAGCGTCGGGCCGCACCGACGTGGCCGTCTTCGCTTCGGAGGTCCTGACCGCTCCCGTCAAGGTGAGCGGCCAGCCGGTGGTCAACCTCGTCGCGTCGACTTCCGGCACCGACTCCGACTGGGTCGTCAAACTGATCGACGTCTACCCCGATCAGGTCTCGGACCAACCGCCTCTGGGCGGCTACCAGCTCATGATCTCCGCCGACATCTTCCGCGGCCGCTACCGCGAGAGCCTCGAGACGCCGAAGCCGCTTGCCGCCGGGCAGCCCCTTCTCTACAAGTTCGCCATTCCCAACGCCAACCACGTCTTCCTGCCCGGCCACAGGATCATGGTCCAGGTCCAGTCGAGCTGGTTCCCGCTCTACGACCGGAACCCGCAGACCTTCGTGCCAAACATATTCTGGGCGAAGCCGGAGGACTACAAGAAGGCGACACAGCGCATCTACCACTCGCCGGGGCAGGCGAGCTTCGTAGAGCTGCCGGTGGTGACGGCGCAGTAGGTCTTCTCCCTCTCCCGGTGACGGGAGAGGGTCGGGGTGAGGGCTCTTCCCCCTCTCCCTCTGGGCGGGAGAGGGTTGGGGTAAGGTGGACGGAGCCTTCGCCTGGATTTCTCAAGCTCCACCCTCACGGGCAAAATCAATTTCAAATGTCATAAAGCGACTCGTCTCGAGGAGCTGGAGGGCGCGAATGGAGTCAGCCTCCGGGGTTGTAACAACGAGGTCGCCCGGCTGAGGGGTGCATCGGTGTTTCCTGGCCGCTGCGATCCTGGCTGAGTTGGGGCGCGGTCAGGCCGGCCGCCGAAGGGAGCGAGGGCCGGGAAAGAAAAGGCGGGGGCCTCCCCCCGCCTCAGCGGATTGAATCAGTCGTTCCGGTCAGGGACGCCGCGCCAGGATCGGTTCGAGCTCGAGGGCGCCGGTCGTGTGGTCCAAGATCGAGATCCGGCTCTGCGGGCGCCGGCGCCGAATCAGGACGATGAGGCCGACCAGACCAATGACGACAAGGCCGGCGATGGTCCAGCCGCCGATGCCCATCTCCCTCTGCGGTTTGGTCTGCTCCGAGTTGTTCTCGACGGCCGCCTTTTCGGCTGCGGGCGGCAGTGGGGGCGCGATGCTCGCCGAGGGAGCCGTGCTCGCCGCGGCGCCAGGGGGAGGAGACGTGTCGCGGGTCGTGTCCACGGCCGCCGCGCTCACCGCGGCTCCGACAGCCTTGGC
>JBLMYG010000431.1:0-2775 GCA_050258155.1 Acidithiobacillales bacterium | reverse complement strand
GCCAGCCACGGCTCGCCACAGCCGGAGAGCGGGTTCCAGAGAGGGGGGGACCCGCTCTTCCATCGCTCCACCGTGTACGCCTTCATCGGCCAGAAGAAGTCGGGAAGGTCTCCCCGCGCCGGAACCCTGGCACGGAGAGCCGAAGGGAGGAGGGCTCCGGCCGCGACGGCGCATCCGAGTAGCGCCCCCGCGAGCCTGGCTCTCATGCCCGGACGCACGGCGGCAAGAGCGGGGCAGGCCCGTCTTCCCGATGGGTCATCCCCGGCATTCTACGGAAGCTGCCGGACCCGCCGAGGACCGGCGAGGCCGCAAAGCAAAGGGCCCCGCGTCCGCGGGGCCCTCCTTCGGGCAATCCGGGTCTTGCGCTCTTTTTTCCGTTACTTCTGCATTCCTTCGGGGAACTGGACGAACTGGCCGTCCGCGAAGACGATGTCGGCGTTGAAGTCGGTCGTCGGTCCGCCGACGAAGGACGACGTTGTCCCGTCCTTCCCCCCTGTGACGATCGCGTAGTCCTGGAAGAGCGAGGTGGTCGTGTAAAGGAAATACGAGTTCCAGCCATCCTTGAGAGGCAGCGTCCGGATGTAGGTCGGAGAAAGGGCATTCTGGATGGCGGACGTGAGGGTCCCCCCGGGTGGATAGGTGAGTCCCGACGGCAGCGCATAGGCGGCCGCTGCAGCCGGATACCGGTTCGTGTCGACGGCGTACGCCTCTGCCGCCGTGCCGGTCGAGCGCATGTCGGCCATCGACCTCTTCTGCTTCGCGCGCTGGATGGCGTTCAGCAGGTTCGGAATGGCGATGGCGACGATGATCCCGATGATCGCCACGACGATCAGAAGCTCGATCAGGGTGAAGCCTCTTTTGTCTCGTCTGATTCTCATTTACTAACCTCCTGCGAGAACACGATTCAACTCTCGTGCCGTCTGTTTAAGTTGCCATCTTCGAGACACTTCTGCTGCGCCCGCCCCAACTCTGGCCCCGGAGTGACAATAATTGTCGGCCGGCGCCTTCCGTATCTCTCAGGGTTTGTCGCCGTCTCGCACCCTGCCGCGCACCCGTACGGGCTCATTTCTGGGCCCCTTCGGGGTACTGAACGAAGCTCCCGTTGACGAGAATGATGTCGTCCGGGAAGGCATGCGTTTCGCCGAACGGAGGCGAGGCGTCCGGGACGCCATCGGCGCCGTTCGACCGGACGGCGTAGTTCGCCTCGGCCGGGTCGGTGGAGTAGGTGAACCACGAATTCCACCCGTCCTTCATCGGGACCACCCGGAGATAGGTCGGCGAGATCAAAGGCAGGATGGCTCCGATCGTCGCGGTCGGTAGCGTCAATCCCGAGGGAAGGGCATAGCCGCCGGCCGCCGGAAAGCGGCTCCAGTCGGTGGCGTACGAATCGACGCCGAGGGCGATGGTCCTGATGTCGGCCATCGTCCGCTTCTGCCGCGCGCGGTTCAGGACGCTTCTCATGTTGGAGGCGGCGATGGCGACGAGGATTCCGATGATGGCGCTGACGATCAGCACCTCGAGCAGCGTGAAACCGCGGCGCGACGTCAACAGACGCCCCTTCCTCGCAGCGTCGATTCAAGAAGCATGCCCTGCGTCCGGACTTGAGATACTCCGCGGATGGTACCGCTCCCACCGCCCGCCGCGGAGCTCCCGCCGGAGCGGGAGCTCGCCGAGTTCGAGCGGCTGAAGCCCAACCTTCGCGAGGTCTGGAGCGCCATCTCGCTTCGGGACGAGGAACCGCACACCTCCGTCGTCGTTCCGTCCATCACGCTCGACCAGTCCGAGCTCCGGAAGCTCGAGGGGTCGAGCTTTTACGAGGAGAGGCTCCTCTTTCTTCTCATTCGTCTCCGCAACCCGAGGGCGCGCATCGTCTTCGTCACCTCGCAGCCCGTCCATCCCCTCATCCTCGAGTACTACTTCCAGCTCCTCGTCGGTATTCCGGCGAGCCACGCGCGGGGCCGCCTCACGCTCCTCTGCGCGTACGACGCCTCCCCCCGCTCGCTCACCGAGAAGATCCTGGAGCGGCCCCGGCTCGTCGAGCGGATCCGCGCGGGGATCGCGGACCCGTCACGCGCCTACCTGACCGTCTTCAACTCGACGCCGCTCGAGCGCCGCCTCGCCGTCCTTCTCGGCATCCCGCTCAACGGCGTCGACCCGGCGCTCGCCGTCCTCGGGACGAAGTCGGGAGGTCGCAGGATCTTCCGCGAGGCGAGCGTCGCGTCTCCGGACGGCTTCGAGGATCTCTCGGGAGAGAGCGACGTCGCTCGCGCCCTCGGCGAGCTGAAGCGGGCGAAGCCCGGCCTGAAGCGGGCCGTCGTGAAGCTCAACGACAGCTTTTCGGGCGAGGGAAACGCCCTCTTCCGCTATCCGGCGAGGGGAGGGGAAAGCCCCGACGCGATCTCCGAAGCGCTTTCGCGCCTCGAGTTCTCCGTGGCCTCGGAGACGGTCGCCGACTTCATGTTGAAGCTCGGCCGGATGGGGGGCATCGTCGAGGAGTGGATCGAGGGGGCCGAGAAGAAGTCGCCCAGCGTCCAGCTCCGGATCGATCCCGAGGGGGTCGTCATCCCGGTTTCGACACACGACCAGCTCCTCGGGGGACCGAGCGGACAGGTGTACCTCGGCTGCCTCTTTCCCGCCGAGGACGACTACCGCCGGCCAATCCACGCCGCCGCAATGAGGATCGGCGAGGTCCTCGCCGCGAAAGGCGTCGTGAGCCGGTTCGGGATCGATTTTCTCGTCACCCGGGACGCTCCCGACGGGAGCTGGCGCGAGTAC
>JBLMYG010000430.1:0-3198 GCA_050258155.1 Acidithiobacillales bacterium | reverse complement strand
CTCGAGGCGGCCGTCTTCGTCCTCGCAAGTGCCTCGGGTAAGATGCCCGCGGTCGTCATCGAGCTGTTCCGCGCGCTCCTGACGCTCTAGAGCGAGGTTTCACGACGCGATGTCCCCCAGGCGCGAAGTGCACCTGACGATCCCCATCGCGCCGGAGATGGAAATGGCGGCGATGGCGCAGGTGGCAGCCCTCGGCGAGTGGATGGAGATGGAGCGCGACAAGATCGACGAGGTGAAGATGGCCGTCGCCGAAGCGTGCGTCAATGCCTTCGAGCACAGCCAGACCCCGGACCGTAAAGTGGACATTCAGTTCCGGATCAACGCGGAAGGGGAGTCGGACGGGCGGCCCTACCTCGAGGTCGACGTCACAGACGCGGGCCACGGGTTCGACCCGTCCCATCTCGAGACGCCGAACTTCTCCGCCAAGCTCCGGTCGAGCCGGAAGAGGGGATGGGGGATCAAGATCATCGAGAGCCTGATGGACGACGTCCGGATCGAGAGCGGGGCGAAGGGAACGCGCATCATCATGAGGAAGTACCGCTGAACGGGGGCAGGGGAAGAGGAAGATGAGCGAGATCCTCAAAGTGACGGTGGAGCGGCCGGACGCGATGGTGGCGGTCCTCAGGACCGACGGCTACATCAACAACGCCGGGGGAGAGGAGATCGCCCGTCAGGCGTACGCCCTGATGGGAGGGGGCGTGAACCGGCTTCTCCTCGACCTGGAGAAGACGAAGATCGTGAACTCCATCGGGATTTCCATCCTCATCGAGATTCTCGAGAAGCTCCTCGACGCCGGCGGACGCCTCGCATTCTGCCGGCTCACGCCGACCATCGAGAAGACGTTCCACATCATGGGGCTGGCACAGTATGCGCGCATCTTTCCCGCTCCCGACCCCGCCGTCGCCTGGCTTCGGGGGGAGACCGAGTAGCCAGGGCACGATGGCGCCGGGCGCCGACATCCTGGGCGCCCACGCGCGCCTCGCCGCCATCGATCCGGCCGCCTCGGAGAGCCCGATGGCGGAGGTGCTCGGGGGGCTCCTCGCCGGCTCGGGGGCCGCGCACGGCCTCGCCGTCGAGCCGGTTCCCCCGCACCGACGCGCCGTGGAGGGCCTTTCGCCCGGAGCGTCCCTCCTCGCCCGGCTCGATCGCTACCTCGAAGAGGCCGGCCCGTCGGCGACCACCCTGCCGGCCGACCTGGTGGGGGAGCTGCTGGGGACCGTCACGCCGTCCGACCCGCGCGTCGTTCCGCTGACCGCCCGCGACGAGACGCTGGCCCTCGTCCTTCTCGACCGGCCCCCGGCGGACCCGGTCGCCTTCGCGTCCGTTGTCGCCCACGCGGCCTCGATCCTCGCTGTCGTCCGGATGTCGGAGCGGGTGTCGAGGGCCGACTTCGAGCTCAAGTACCGGGTGTGGGAACTCCAGAGCCTCTACGACGTGGGACTCTCGATCGCAGGCACGCTGGACTTCGACTCGCTGGCCGACGACATCCTCGTGCAGTCGATCTCGCTCCTGAACGCCCGGACCGGGACGCTCATCGTCCGGACCTCGGGGAGCGGCGCCGAGCAGGGGGTTCTCGTGAAGCATTTCGGGGCGCCCCTCATCGGGCCGGACGCGCTGGCCTCTCTTCCGGACCGCCCCTGCCGCTGGAACGGACGCGAGCAGAGGATCGGAGCGCTGGCGGAGGCTCCGGCCGAGAAGCTCCTCCTCTGTCCGATCGTGGCCGACGGACGTCCCCTCGGCGTTCTCGTCGTCGGCGACAAGGAGAACAGGGCGGGAGGCGTGGACGACTTCACGGTGGGCGACGAGCGGATCCTGTCGCTCTTCGGAAACCAGGCTGCGATTGCCCTCGAGAATGCGCGCCTCCACCGCGAGGCCGTGGAAAAAGAGCGGATGGAGAGGGAGATCGAGCTGGCCGCCTCGATCCAGAAGACGATCCTCCCCGTCTCGCTCCCCGCCGTCCCCGGGCTCCGGCTGGCGGGCGGCAACCGGCCGACGCGGCAGGTTGGCGGCGACTACTTCGACGTCTTCCCGCTTCCGGACGGACGGACCGCCTTCTGCGTGGCCGACGTGGCCGGCAAGGGAGTCCCCGCTGCGCTGCTCGTCTCGACGCTTCACGCCTGCCTCCGGATCCTCCTCGACACCGGCCTCACGGACCTGCCGGGCTTCGTCACGCGCGTCCACCGACACCTCCTCGGCTTCAGCTCGACCCGGAAGTTCGTCACACTCTTCTTCGCCGTCTACGATCCCGTCCGGAGGGAGGTCAGGTACCTGAACGCGGGTCACAATCCCGGTGTCCTTCTCGCTCGCGGTGAGGTGACCCTCCTGCCGAGCGGCGGGCCGCCGATCGGAATACTTCCCGACGCCGTCTTCCGGGAGTCGACCGTCCGCCTCGGGCCCGGCGACACGCTGGTTCTCTATTCCGATGGCATCACGGAGGCGGTCGACGCGGCCGACGAGGAGTTCGGGCTCGAGCGGCTGATCGGCCTCGTGAAGAGCGGGGCGGATGAGCCTCCCGAGGAGCTCTCGGTCCGGATCTTCGGGGCTGTGTCCGAGTTCACCCGGGGCGTGGCCCAGTACGACGACCAGACCGTCCTGATCGCCCGCGCGTGCTGAGCCTCGCGCGGAGGTGGCGCGCGGCGGCGGTTCTTTTCCTTCTCCTCGCCGCCTGCACGTTCTCCCGCGAACGGGCGGTTCTGCCTCTCCTCGTGCCCTTGCCGCTTCCTCCCGGCCTGGTGACCGCGCAGAACGTTCAGGAGATGCTCCAGCGGGGCTACGTGCCCGAGGTGATCTCCTTCCTGTCCGCGCCAACGGGAAGGGGCGTGGAGGCCGTGAAGAGCGCCCGGCTTCTCGGACTGGCCGAGCTGGAATCGGGTCGCTTCGCGAGCGCCGAGGCGATTCTAGGCCCGCTTCAGGCGCGCCACCTTCGGGCGGAGGAGCGGGCCGAGGTGGAGTGGATCCGCTCGCAAGCGGCCTATTTGCGGGGCGATTTCGGCGAAGCAGCCCGGTTCGCCGACGCCTCTCGGGCCGTCGGGCGCGGCGTCCCGGAAGGCTGGATCACCTTCCTGAGGTCGGGCCAGGCACGGCACCTCTTCGCAGGCGCCGGGGCCGGCCAGCGCACGGCGGTTCGCATCCGCTACGGCAAGCCGAACCTCGTCCGGCTCGCGGTGGGCGTGAACGGCATCGAGGCCGGGGAGATGA
>JBLMYG010000429.1:0-7239 GCA_050258155.1 Acidithiobacillales bacterium | reverse complement strand
GAAAGCGCCAGCCCCGCGACGACGACGGCGGAGAACGTGGAGGATCGGTACATGGTCTTCACCTCGTCAGACTTCGAAAGCCCGCGCCGCGGGCGGACCGCAGGGTTCCTTCCCCCCGGATGCCCGCCGGTCTCACCGCGACCGCTTCACTTCCACGCGGCCGGCCGCCGCGCTGTAGATGAACGTCATGTCGAAGACGGCGGGCACCGACGTCACGGGCTGGCCGGACATCGTGTGCCCGTACCACGTCACCGTGCCCGTCTGGCGGATCTCGGCCTTGCCGATCTCCGGATCGATGCCGCCGTTGGCCGGCCAGAGGAAGCTGAGCGGCGGCTGCTGGAGCGCGGTGATGCTCATGAACGGATAGTTCGTCAGGGTACTGGTGCCGCCCGCCGGGACGATCACGTTCCCGCCGAACGTCTCCGTCTTCGAGGCGGTCTTCCCGCCGTCGATCCGGGTCCAGACGATGGCGTACGTGTCGACCTGCGTGTCGAGGAACGTCGTGGAGCCGGCGGCCGCGGAGGGGGACTTGAACTTGCTCGTCAGCGTCGTCGTGTCGAACTGGAGCAGAGAGTTGTCCGCCACGTTCTTGACGGCGGGGAGAAGCGTGAACTGGCACGTGAGGAAGACGGGAGAGGCGCTATCCCCCTGCGTGTTCGACGAGCAGCCGGCGATCGAGACGGCGAGGAGCGCGAGCAGGACGAGGGGACGGGAGGGTCGCTTCATGCACCTCACCTCTCAGCGGATGATGCGCGGCGTGATGAAGATCATCAGCTCGTCGCTCGTGTCGTTGATGTCACGGCTTCGGAAGAGGCTGCCGATCAGCGGGATCTTCCAGAGCCCCGGGACCATGTTCTGGGCGTCGTTCGTCGTCAGCTTGAAGATGCCGCCGATCACGGCGGTTCCGCCGTCGCGGACCATCAGGCGGGTCTTCGCGTCGCGCGTCGTGAGCGGGATGTTCTGGCCCTGGGCGATGTTGATGCCGACCGCGGGCTCGCGCTTCTGCACGGTGACGTCCATCGTGATCGTCCCCTCCGTCGTGATGTTGGGGATGACCTGGAGACGGAGCGTCGCGTTGATGTAGAGAACCGTCGTGGTGTTGTTGACGGTCGTCTGCACCGGGATCTGGAAGCCCGACTGGATCGAGGCCTCCTCCCCGGTCTGGGTCTGCACCTTCGGAGTCGAGATCACCTTCACGAGGCCGCGGGCTTCCGCCGCGTGGATCGAAGCGTCGAGCTTGAACGTGTCGAGGATGTTCCCGGCGGCGAGGTTGAGGACCGCCGGCGCGCCGCTCGGGAGGTTGACGAGGCCCGTGACCGAGCCGTTGTTGGGAAAGACCAGCCCCGTCGTGTTTCCATGCGCGGCGTCGGCCGTCGCCTGGAACCCCCAGACGATCCCGAGGGACTGCGAGAAGGTGCGCGTCGCCTCGACGATCCGTGTCTCGATCATCACCTGAAGGTTCGGAATGTCGAGGTTCCGGATCAGGTCGAGGACGGTAGGGAGGTAATCGGGCAGCTCCTTGATGATGAGCGTCGAGGTCCGCGCGTCGACCAGGATGTCGCCCCTGGGCGACATGATCTTCCGGGCGGTGGCCGCGATGGCGTTGGCATCGGCGTACGAGACGCGCTGCAGAACGGTCTTCAGGGGACGGCTCTGGTCCTGTGCCCTGATGAACTGCATCCGCGAGGTCTCTTCCTGTGCGAGCTTCGCCGTCGAGGCGATCCGCATGACGTTCCCCTCGATCACGTAGCCGAGCTGGTTGATCTTCAGGATCAGCTCGAGCGCCTGGTCCCACGGAACGTCGGTCAGGCTGACCGTGACGGTGCCCCGGACGTCGGGGTCGAGCACGATGTTGAGCTGCGTCAGCTCGCTGAACCGCTGGAGCGTGTCCTTGATGTCGGCGTCCTTCAGGTTCAGCGTGATCGGGTCGCCGGTGTACTGCCGCTCGCCGGCGCCCAGGGTCTTCGTCTCGAAGGCGCTCTTCAGCTCCTTGCTCTGGGTGCCGGCCGGCTGCTGGTTCAGGAGGGCCTCGGCCGCCTCGACGAGAGCCTGGTCCTCCGCCGAGGAGGCCTTCGCTCTGGCCGGCGCCGGCTTCGGCGGCCTTTCCTTGACGGCCTGAACTTCCGGCGAGGTGGCGACGATCCTCGGAGGGGCCTCCACCTTCACGGGAACGGGAGCGTCCGCCGCCGCAGCCGTCGCCGGCGCAGCGGGCTCGCTGCCGGCGGTTTTCGCAGAGGGCGGCACAGGTGGCTCGGCGTTCGCGGCAGGACCCGGCTCGGCGACCGAAGCCGCGGCGGGCGCCGGGGGCACGACCTTCTCCGCCGGGTCCTCCGTTTCATGCTTCTCGTAGCTTCCTGCGGCTGGCGCCCCGGCCGGTGCTGCGGTCGCGGCCGGAGGAGACGACAGGGCCGACGTCTCCGGGGCGGAGACTTCCGACGGCCGGGCTTTCGCCTCGCTCCCCGGCGCGGGAGACGGCACCGACGGACCCGTGGACCGGAAGGTCACGGCGAGGCTTCCGCCGGACGCCGCGATCACGGGCTCGACGCCGCTGCGGGTCAGGTCGAAGACGACACGCGTCACCGGATCGGGCCTGCCCCGGAACTGCGAGACCCGCACCCTAGAGAGCGACGGCACCTGCACGTTCTGGCTCTTCTTTCCGGCGGCATTGAGGACGTCCGGAAGGTCGATGACGAAGCGGGGCGGGTTCGACAGCACAAAGGTGTCGTAGGCGAAGGATCCGTCGCCCGAAAGGACGATCGTGAGGCTCCCGTGCCCGCGCTTCAGCCCGACACTGGAGAGCCGGGTCGCGGGTTTTCCGGCCGCCGGGTGACGGACGGGAACCGGCGCCACGTCGGCCGTCGCCGCCGGCGCAGACACGACCGGCACTGCGGGGGGGGCCGCGGCCGGCCGAGCAGCGGGGCGGCTCTCGGCGACGACGGCGGGGGGCTCGGGAACCTTGACCGGAGCCGGTTCGGCGGGTGCGGCGGCGACCGCGGCGGGCGTCTCGCGCTCGAAGAGAACGGCCGTCGAGGATGACCCGGAGTCGGTCTGGACCCGGGCCGTCATGGGCGCCGTCGCCACGAGATCGAACTGCACGTGCGGCCTGCCCAGCTCCGAGTAGGAGCGCATCTCGACCTTCGACAGGACTGTTCCGTCGGCCCTTGGAGGCTCCATGCCGGACGAAGGGACGGCGTCGGCGAGGTCGATCACGATCCGGGTCTGTCCGTCGCGGCTGTAGAGGGTCGGGGTCAGGCGCCCGCTTCCGGAAAGAAGCAGCCGGGGCGACCCGCCGTCCGAGAGAAGGGTGGCGCCCGTCAAGACCGCCGGGGCTCCGCCGCCCCCGGTTCCCGCGGACGCGACCTGTGCCGGCCCGCTGGCACAGCCGGCCGCGAGTCCAACCAGAAGGAGAAGGATCGGAACGCCGGCCCACTGGATCCTTCGTCTGAACTGCATGCTTCCTCCCCCGGAAGGCGAGGTTCTCCGCGTCGTCCCCCTGCCGGTCATCGACGGGTCGCTCGTCACTGCTTCCTCTGAAGGCCCATGGATTTCGTCACTTCCCGGAAGGGCTTCGGGTTCGTCGGGTCGTTGACGTTCTGGCGGAAGACGACCTCGTTCGCGGTGATCTCCTCGACCTCCCCGTCGAAGAGCACCTGCCCCTTCCGCAGGACGTAGGAGTGGTTGTCCGCCGTCCGGACGAACGCCATCCAGCCGCTCTTGGTCTTGATCGTCCCCTGTAAATCGATCTCGTCGACCATCACTCCGGCGAGGCCGGGGGGGCGGAGGCGCGTCCGCTCCGCGGTATTCCGGACGAGAAGCGACCGGAACGGATCACGCCGGCCGCCGACCTCGTACTGGTACGGGGCGCCGGTTTCCGGCTCGACAGGATTCGGCGACTCTGCCGCCGGAGTCGGGGCCGGCGTCGGGGACGGCGCCGCCTTCTTCTGCGCCGGCGCGGCGAGCGGCAGAAGGAGAAGAAGGGCCGGCAGACCGCGTCCAGATCGGCTCATCAGTCGATCCCTCCTCCGCCCTTTTCCTTATCGGCGGGGGCAGCGGCACCCGGCTTCGCCTTCGGCTTCTGCTTCTGGGCGGCAGCGGCCGTTTCCGCCTGGTCGCCGAGGTAGATGAACGTCTTCGCCGTGAAGCGGGCCGAGAGCGTGCGCCCGGCGACCTCGGGCATCCCCTGGAGCTGCAGGTCCTCCACGTTGATGATCCGCGAGAACCTCGCCATCTTGTCGAAGAAGAGGGCGAGGTTGTGGTACGAGGCATCGAGCTGGATCTCGATCGGCCACTCCGCGTAGAAGTCCTTGTTGATGTATTCCTTCGGGACGAACCGCCGCAGGAAGAAGTCTCCCTGCTGGGCGAGCGTCTGGAACTTCTTGATCAGCTCCTCCGCGTTCCGCGCCGTCGGCAGGATCTGGAGGAGCCGCTGCAGCTCGATCTCGGTCCGCCGGACCTCCTCCCGGAGCTGGGGAAGCCGCCGCTCGGCCGCACGTCCCTGCGTGATCTTCTGGTTCAGCTGGTCGAGCTCCGCCCTCTTCGCCTGGAGGCGGTGACGCATCTCGGAAAGGTCGATCAGGTAGAAGTAAGCCGCGAGGTAGAGGAGGGCGCCGAGAAGCAGGCCGACGCCGAGCCCGTAGTACCAGGGCTTCTCCTCGAGCTGCTTCAGATCGATCGCCATGGTCTCCTCACATCCCCCCGGCGGCGGCCGTTCCGGTCTTCGGTGGCGCCGGCGCCGCGGCATCGGGCTCTATCCGGTCCAGCGTCGAGAAGACGAATGACAGATTGAAGCAGTAGAGCTGGAGCCCGCCCGGCCCTCCGCAGGCGTTGAAAGAGACCTTCGGCTCCTGGAAAGCCTTGACCCGCTTCAGATTCTCAAGAAAATTCGCCACGGCCGGCGGGTTGAACGCCTTCCCTACGATCGAGATCGAGTGCCCGCGGTAGTCGAGGCGCTCCAGCCAGACGAGGTCGGGCAGCGCTTTCGAGACCTCGTCCATGAGCCGCACCGGCCCCTTCTGGTTCTGCTTGAGCTGGTTGATCAGATCGACTTTCTTCTGGAGCTTCGTCTTCTTCGCCTCGAAATCCCTGACCTCCTTCAGGACGGATTCGAGCCGGGTCACCTCGACCTGGGCCACGCGGATCTTCTCCTCCTGCGCCTTGATGGCGGCCGAGAGGATCCACCAGTGGATCAGGATCGCGAGGACCGCGATCCCGAGCGCGGCGCCGATCAGGATCGTGTTGAGCCGCCCGGCGCCTCCGAGTGCGGAGACGCCCCGCTTCTTCCGGACCGGCTTGGCTTCGGCGAGAAGGTTGATCCGGATCATCGGCGACCCTCGCTACTCCCCGATCCGCCGGACGCCGAGCCCGACGGCGATCGTCAGGGACGGGGCGTTCTCCGACAGCCAGGCCGCGTCGACGGCGCGCTCGTCGGCGGAGATCGAGCGAAACGGATTGAGCGCCTCGACGGGCAGCCCGAACTTCTCCTTGAGGACGTCGTCGAGGTGGGCGACCTTCGAGCCTCCTCCCGAGACCATGATGGAGTCGACCCTCTCGGATCCGGACGTCGCCTGGAAGAAGTCGATCGTCTTTTGCAGCTCTGCGGCCACGTCCTCGGAGACCCCGGTCAGGACGGGCTGGATCGTCTGGGCCGTCTGCCCGGCCACCAGCTCGCCCTTCTTGAGAGCCTCCGCCTGCTCGAAGTTGAGCGAGTAGGCCTTCTGGAGCGCGTCCGTGAACTGGTTTCCGCCGAACGTGATATCGCGCCAGAAGACCGTCTGGCCCTGCGCGAGGATGTTCACGTTCATCACCGATGCCCCGATGTTCACCAGCGCCACGACGCGGCCCGGGTCGAGGCCGTAGTTGACCTCGTAGCAGTTCTGGAGGGCGAAGACGTCCACGTCGACGAGCGACGAGATCCGGCCCGCCTGGGTGATGACGTTCTTCAGGTCGTCCACCTTCTCCCGTTTTGCCGCGACGAGCAGAACGGACATCGTCTCCCCGACGGCTCCGGGGTCGAGGACGACGTAGTCGAGGTAGACGTCGTTGATGTCGAAGGGGACGTACTGCTCGGCCTCCCAGCGGATCGACTCGGAGAGCTCCTCCTCCGGCATCATCGGCAGCAGGATCTTTTTCACGATGACGGAGTGTCCGGCCACCGACACGGCGACGTTCTGTCCCTTGATGCCGGTCGACGCGAGGAGGCGGGAGATGGCCTCGACCACGAGGGAGGAGTCCATGATGGAGCCGTCGACGATCGCTTCGGGCGAGAGGGCTTCGAGCCCGGCGCGGGCCAGCTGGTAGGCGCCCTCCTTCCCCTCCCGGAGCTCGACCAGCTTGACGGCAGATGAGCCGATGTCGAGTCCTACGAGGTTCCTGGGTTTCCGGAACAGCACGGTTCGGCTACCCTCCCTCCCGCAGATTCCGAAACGGGATCGAAGATTCTAAGCAGAGATCCGAGCCGTATTCTCTCCCATTCCCCTCGGGTGCTGTCAAGTTCTTAGAAACTCACGATTTCGCTTGCATCCCCCGGCCGGCGGACGCTATAAACCCGCCCCGGTCGCCCGGTCGGGCGAGGAAGGGACCCATGGCGCACTCGTGTGACATCTGCGGAAAGACTTCGGTGGCGGGCCACCGGATCAGCCATGCCCACAACGTTTCGAACCGGCGGTTCAAGCCGAACGTCAAGTCGATCCGGGTGGCCACGCCCGGCGGCTCGAAGCGGGTCAATGTCTGTACACGTTGCCTTCGCAGCGGCCGGGTCGCGAAGGCCGTCCGGTAAGGGCTACCCCGCCTCCACGCCGGAGAGGTTGTAGCGCCGCCGGACCTCGGTGACACCGGGCAGGCCCCGGAGCGTCGTCAGAAGCTTCTCCAGGTGGCGACGGTCCCGCGTCGTGACGCTCCCCTCGATGGCGGCCGTACCGTCGCGGGAGGTCCGGGCCTCGATCGAGCGGATGTTCGAGCCTGCCGCCGCGATGACCTGGGTGATCCGGGCGAGCATCCCCGGCCGGTCCTCCGTTCGGATCTGGAGGTCCACGGTGAAGGAGGAATCCTTCGCGCTGTGCCACTCCACCTCGATCTCGCGGGCAGGGTCGAAGAGAAGGTTCCGGACGTTGGGACACGCGGTGGAATGGACCGAGACGCCGCGTCCGCGGGTCACGAAGCCGACGATCTCGTCTCCCGGGACCGGGCGACAGCATTCGGCGAGGGTGGCGAGGAGGTCGTTCTCGCCCTTCACCAGGATCC
>JBLMYG010000428.1:0-2673 GCA_050258155.1 Acidithiobacillales bacterium | reverse complement strand
TTTGCCGTCCGTCGGGGGACCAGGCCGGGAATACGTCCGTCACGTTCCCCTCTGTGAGGCGCCATGGCTCGCCGGCGGGCACGCCTTCCCGTATTGGAAGAATCCATACGTGCTCATGGCCCCTGCGGCTCGAGATGAACGCCAGGCGTGTCCCGTCGGGCGAATAGGAGGGGTGGATGTCATCCCAAGGGCCCTCGACGAGTGGAATCGGGGCGCCTCCGCTTGCAGGCACGGCCCAGATATCGCGATGGCCCTCGAAGGGCCGGAAGAAGGCGATCCACTTTCCGTCGGGGGAGAAGGCGGGAGTGGCGGGCCCGGGATCGAGACGTGTGAGCCGCTGAGGGGGGCTTTTTCCGCTGCGGCCAGCCTCGAGTGTCTTAAGCCATAGGTCGTTTTCTCCGGGCCTGTTCGAGACGTAGGCGACGGCGCTTCCGTCCGGGGCGATGGCCGGCGACTCGTCTTCGCGGCTGCTGGCGATGCTGCAGAAGGTGCCTGTCATCCGGTCGGCTACGACGACGTTGCGGTCCTCGGAGAGAGTCGAGAAGAGGAGCCGGCGTCCGTCGCGCGAAAGCGACGGGTGGACGGCCCTCCCCGTGCCGGACAGGATCCGCTCCGGCGGGCTCCCCTCGAGGGAAACCCTCCAGATCGACTGAGGTTGCATCCTGTTGGAGCTGAAAAGGACCGACCTCCCGTCAGGCGTGAACACCGGCTCCTTATCGGCCTTTCCGTCGTGAGTCAGCCTCCGCGCCTTGCCGCCGCCGGCAGGGACGAGCCAGAGGTCGCGGAAGGCCGCATAGCAAAGGAGCGTCCCATCAGGGGACCACGCAGGATCCCCGTGCCCCCACTGGCCGTCCTCGTCTCCCGTCAGCCGCACGGCGCGGGACGGGTCTGCAAGTGGCGCCACCCAGATACGCCTCTGCCCGGAAGGACCCCTCCGTACGAACGCGATCCGCGCGCCGTCGGGGGAGACGGCCGGCATGTCGCCGTTCTCGACGAGAAGGCTGGCGCTTCCGCCGAGGCGCGACACCTTTCGGATGGAGGACAGGCCGGCGCGAGTGGAGTCGAAGGCAACGGCGCGTCCGTCCGGAAACCAGGCTGGGCTCCTGCCCTCGGCCGGATCGTCGGTCAGGCGAAGAGGCTCGCCTCCCTCGGGGTCGACGACCCAGATCTCGGCCTTTCCGGAGGCATTGGAGCTGTACGCCACCAGCGTCCCGTCGGGCGAAAAGGCCGGCGCGCCCTCCCAGCCTGTCGCGCTCGTGATCTGTCGCGGGGACCCCCAGCTCTCCTTCTCGGAGGCGCCGGCCGGGGCGCCGCGTGGCCACTTGAGAAGAATCCCGAGGACGACGGCTGTCGACACGGCGGAAACGGCCAGGGCCGCGAACAACGGCCGCCGCCTCGGCCGCGGACCCTCCGCTGCCCTGACTCCGGAGTGCTGTTCCCAGGAGATGCTCCGCAGGGCGATCGCGAGGTCGTGCGCCGTGTCGAAGCGGTCCTCGGGCCGCTTCTCGAGGCACCGGGTGACGATGCCGGCGAGGGCCGGAGGGATCGCTATACCGGACGTCGGCTCAAGAGGCCTCGGCTCGGCGTGGAGGATCGCCGACAGGGTGTCGGCCGGCGTGGCGCCGGTAAAGGGACGCTTCCTGGAGAGCATCTCGTACAGGACGTTCCCGAGCGCAAAGATGTCCGTCCGGCCGTCGACCTGGAGGCCCCGAAGCTGCTCGGGCGCCATGTAGGAGAGCGTTCCGACGACCTCGCCGTCCGCCGAGAGGGCGCCACCGGAGGGAGAGGTCAACGTGACGGCATCTTCCGTCACCGGCTCGGTCGTCTTGGCGAGGCCGAAGTCGAGGATCTTCACGCGCCCGTCGGAGGTCAGAAAGACGTTCTCCGGCTTCAGGTCCCGGTGGACGATTCCCGCCGCGTGGGCCGAGGCGAGGCCGTCGGCAATCGCCGCGGCGATCTCGGCGGCCTTCCGCCAGCCGATCGCCTCGCCCGTCATCCGGTCCCGCAGCGTCTCGCCGGCCAGCAGCTCCGTGACCGCGTAAAGGCGGCCGTCGGCCTGCCCGAAGTCGTGAATGCCGAGAATGTTCGGATGGGAAAGGGCCGCAAGGGCCCGGGCCTCGCTCTCGAACCGGGCCACACGGACCGGGTCCTGCGAGAAGGCCTCGGGAAGGATCTTGAGGGCCACCTGCCGCCCCAGCCGCGTGTCCCGCGCCCGGAAGACCTCGCCCATACCCCCGGCCCCGAGCGGGGCAAGTACCTCATACGGCCCGAGGCGGGTGCCTGGGGAGAGGCCCATAGCCGTCGCCTTCCGGGGGTCAGGAATAAGGGGCGCGTCGCGTCCTCCCGGCGCGGCGTCGTCCTCGTCCGGTGAACCCTTGCTGTATCTAATAGGGCCGAATTCCTGCTTCTGCAAGGGAAAGAGAGCATTGACTCGGATTTGTATGTCCCGGTAGCGAGCCTCCGGGGGGCTGTGGGCCACGGGCCTCGAATCTACTCTTCCGGGCAGGGGCGGAAGCGGAGAGCCGTTTTCCAGGAGTCGCCCCGCGAATCGGTGAACCTGAGCTCTTTGCTGAAGGGGCTCCGTCCGGAGACGACTCCCTGATACGTGAAGATGCGGGCCACGCCTCCGCTGGGGATCTCGAGGGGGAGGTTCAGGCCCGTGACCGGCCGGAA
>JBLMYG010000427.1:0-6190 GCA_050258155.1 Acidithiobacillales bacterium | reverse complement strand
TGCGGTTCCACGAGACGGGAGAGCCCCTGCCGCCGGAAAGCCGGCCGGCGGGGAGATGATCCCCGCCGACCGGCCCGGTCTGTCTTCGGCCGCGGACAGCGCAGTGCGACTACGCTGCCTGGCCGAGGCTGGCCAGTGCCGCGTCGAGAGCCTGCTGGCCGGGGAGCTGGACGCGCCCCTCGTCGGGGAACTTAGCGGCGCGGGCGATGATTGTTCCGACGTTCGGGGCTTCGACCGCCGGAAAGTGGCCGGAGAGGAGCCACGACGGCTCCAGATCGGAGTACGTCTTCAGGGCGGCCGCGTACCGCTCGGGGCGGACGTCGGAGAGCCACGGGGAGTTGGCGCGGCAGAAGTGGGACATCCCTTCCAGCGCGGTCTCGGGCGCCTTCTGCTCGGAGAATGTCTCCGTCACCTCCTGGATGAATCCGCCGAAGGCGTCGGAGGAGAAGAGGGCACGGCTCTTCGAGTCGAAGACGGCCACCGTGGACGGGCAGTCGTACATCGGCGCGCGAAGGAAGTGGAGGACGCGCTCACCGGCCGCGAACGACTCGCCGGCATTGACCCACCGGATCCGTGGGAGCGGCGGCTGGATGACCGCGCTGAGCTTTCCCGTCGAGGTCCAGTTCAGGACGAGCTTCGCTTTCGGGGCCTTCTCGAGAAGCGCCGTCAGCGCGCCCGTGTGGTCCGTGTCGGGGTGCGAGAGGACGATCCACCCCAGGTCAGCCGGGTCGACCAGGCTCTCGAGCGCTTCGAGGAACCCCCGAGCTCCGGCCACGGCGCCGGTGTCGATCAGGACCGGCTGCCGTCCCAAAATCAGGTATGACCGGATCGGCAGGAACCCCTCGCCCGGGACAGGGAGGGCGTAGGAGATGTCGTGGACGTATTCGGCGATGCGGCAGGTCGTGTGGGTGTCGTTCATGGCAACCTCCTCTTCACGCTTCGGAAGATGGGGCCGCGCCGGGGGACCCGCCACCTAAGAAGTGCCTAACGGGACGCTAAGAACTTCCTAAGGGATCCCGACGTATGCTTTTCACCGTGGAGGGGGTTCCGGCGGAGCTGCCCCGCGTTCTCGAGGGGCTGAGCGTCATCGCGGTCGGGACGCGGGATGCCGACCTGCAGCCTTCCTGCGTCTATGCCGTCGGGCTCGCCTTCGAGGCCCCGGGACTCCTGACCGTCTACGTCCCCGAGACCGCGGGAGCGGAGGCGCTCCGGAACATCGCGGAGAACGGCAGGGTGGCGGCGGTCTTCGAGAAACCGATGACGCACAAGACCGTGCAGGTGAAGGGGCGGTGCGTGGCGATGCGGCCAGCGGGCGAGTCCGACCGCGCCGCCGTGGACGGCTGGGCCGAGCGATTCGCCGAGGACGTCATCGCCGTCGGCGTACCGATCCCGCAGGCGCGGCGGCTCCGCCGCTGGCCCTGCCGGGCCGTGACGCTGGAGGTGACAGACGTCTTCGAGCAGTCGCCCGGCCCGCACGCGGGGGAGCGGTTGACCGCCGGAGGCAGGGCTTGAGCATCCGCCTGGAGAGCCTCACGCGCTGCTTCTCTGGAATCATCCCCACGACGATCGTCACCTGCTCGGCCGACGGAACGCCGAACGTCACGTACATCAGCCAGGTGCATTACGTCGACCCCTCGCACGTGGCCGTCTCCTGCCAGTTCTTCAACAAGACCGCGAGGAACCTTCGCGAGAACCCGCAGGCGATGGTCGAGGTGTGGGATCCGGTGACGTTCGAGAAATACCGGCTGAGGCTCCGGTACGCCCGGTCCGAGACCGAGGGGCCGCTCTTCGACGCCATGGCCCACCGGATCGAGGCCATCGCCTCCCACACGGGAATGGCCGGCGTCTTCAAGCTCCGCTCGGCCGACGTCTGCGACGTCCTGTCGGCCGAGAAGGTCGAGGGGTCCCTCGACGACCGACCGCCCGGAGCGACGTGCGACGAGCCGTGCGTGGCCGACGGGCCGCTCGGCGAGCTGCGCGCGCTCAGCCTGATCTCCTCGCGGGTCAACCGGGCCGCCTGCCTCGAAGGGCTGCTCGGCGACGTCCTCCTCGCCCTTGACGAGCTGTTCCGGTTCCGGCACTCGATGGTCCTTCTCTGCGAAGAGAAGTGCGGAACGCTGGTGACCATCGCCAGCCACGGCTACGGCGAGAGCGGCGTGGGCGCCGAGGTGCAGGTCGGGGCCGGCCTGATCGGGACTGTGGCCGAAAGGCGGAGGCCCATCCAGCTCTCGGGAGTCGAGTCGCTCCTCCGGTACGGGCGGGCCATACGGAAGGGAGTCGAAAAGGACGGGGGCCCGGTCCGGCCCGAGATCCCGCTTCCGGGCCTCGCGGATGCCGAGGCGCAGCTCGCGCTGCCGCTCCTCGTCGAGGACCGGCTCCTCGGCGTCCTCGCCGTGGAGAGCAGGAGCCCTCTCGCCTTCGCCGACTGGCACGAGACGTTTCTCTCGGTCCTCGCGAACCAGATCGCCATCGGGATCGACCGCTTCGCCTCCACGCCGGAGGAGGAAGACAAGGCCGCCACGGTGCCGGAGGCCGTGGCCCCCGCCGGCCCCCGGCGCTCGTTCGTCTATTACCGGAACGACGACTGTGTCTTCGTGGACGGCGAGTATCTCGTCCGGAACGTCCCGGGGAAGATCCTCTGGAAGCTGCTGAGGGAATATCGGGAGGGGCGGCGCGAGTTCACGAACCGCGAGCTCCGCCTCGACCCGGCCCTCGGCCTTCCGGCGTACAAGGACAATCTCGAAAGCCGCCTCATCCTGCTGAAGAAGCGGCTCGAGGAGCGCTGCCCCGAGATCCGTTTCGTCCCGATCCGGCGCGGGCGCTTCGCCCTGGAGATCGGCTGCCTGATGCGGATGGAGGAGAGGGCAGCCGGATAACGGGCCAGGACATGAGTTGGTGGAGCCTGTAGGAGATCGCCGCTGCCCGAGCCGTAGAATCGTTTTCAGATGGCAAGCGGGGACCGCCACGAGTCGGCCGAGCTGACGGAGGCGGCGGGGGCGCGGCCGGGCTCCGGGGCTTTGCTCTCCGGAACGACCGTCGGCCACTTCGAGGTGCTCGATCTTCTCGGAGCGGGGGGCTTCGGCGAGGTTTACCGGGCCCGGGACACACGGCTGGAGCGGATGGTCGCCATCAAGGTCCTCCCCGCGGCCCTGGCGCTCGACGCCGAGCAGCGAGAGCGGTTCCGTCGCGAGGCCCTGGCAGCCTCGGCGCTGAATCACCCGAACATCTGCACGGTCTACGACCTGTTCGAATCAGGCGAGAAGACGTTCATCGTCATGGAACTGGTGGAGGGAAGGACCCTCCACGCTGTGCTTGCGAACGGTCCCCTTCCCGCGGCGGAGGTCCTTTCAGTCGCGCTCCAGATCGCGGACGCGCTGGACGAGGCGCACCGCGCCGGCATCCTCCACCGGGACGTCAAGAGCAGCAACATCATGCTGACGCGCCGGGGACAGGTGAAGGTCCTCGACTTCGGCCTTGCCAAGCTGCTGGGCACCTCTCAGGCCGCCGAAGGCTCGACCCTGGCGAGGCTGACAGCGGAAGGAACAACTCTCGGCACGCTCTCCTACATGTCCCCCGAGCAGCTCCTCGGGAAGGTCGACCGGCGAAGCGACCTCTTCTCGTTCGGCGTCGTCCTGTACGAGATGGTGACGGGACGCCTTCCGTTCGAGGGGTCGACGCCCATCGCCGTCTCCGACGCCATTCTTCACGCGCCGCCGCGCGACTTCGGCGATCTCCACCTGCCCGAGGGACTGAAGACGGTCATCCGGAAGCTGCTCGAGAAGGAGCCGGCGCGCCGGTTCGCGAGCGCGGAAGAGGTTCGCTCCGAGCTGAAGGCGCTGGAGATCGCGGCGGCTCCGGCGCGGACGGTGGGACTTTCGGAGCGGTCCCGCGTCCTGATCGCGGCCGTGGCGGTGGCCGCTGTGGCGGCTGGCGGATGGGTCTGGCACCGCACGTCCCGCACGCGCTGGGCCCGCGAGACGGCTACGCCAGCGATCTCCAGGCTGGTGGCAGCCGAAGATTTCACGAAGGCGGGCGCGCTGGCCCGTGAGGCCAGGGCCGTTCTTCCGAATGATCCGACGCTCGAGAGCCTTTGGACGCAGGCCACGATGGAAGCCTCGGTCGAAAGCACACCCCCGGGTGCCGACGTGTCATACCGGCCCTATCGGGGCGATCCGGCCAAGTGGGAAAGCCTCGGACGGACGCCGCTCCGGAAGATCCGCGTCCCGAGGGACTACTACGTCTGGAGAATCTCGAAACGAGGCTTCGCGACGGCCTACGGGATCGCTCCGTCCTGGGCGATCGTCCAACCTGCTCTGGCTCTCTCCTTCCGGCTCGATCCCGAGGGGAGCGTTCCTGAGGGGATGGTCCGTGTGCCGGGTGGAGATATCGAGCTTGCGATCCCCGGACTCGATCAGCTCCCCGAGGTGCCGCTCGACGACTACCTGATCGATCGGTTCGAGGTCACCAACGAGGATTACAAGAAATTCGTGGACGCGGGGGGATACGAGAAGCGCGAGTTCTGGAAACAACCCTTCGTCAGGGAGGGGCGGACCGTGCCGTGGGAAGAGGCGATGGCGCTCTTCCGCGACGGGACCGGCCGCCCCGGCCCCGCGACGTGGGAGCTGGGGAGCTGCCCGAAGGGGCTGGAAAAGCATCCTGTCGCCGGCGTGAGCTGGTATGAGGCCGCGGCCTACGCGGAATTCGCCGGAAAGAGCCTCCCGACGATCTATCACTGGAACCGGGCCGCGCAGACGCCCGCGAGCCTCCTCATCGCCCCCGGGAGCAACTTCCAGGGAACGGGGACGGTGCCGGTCGGAGGCGAAGGCGCTCTGAGCGGGTTCGGCACGTCGGACATGGCCGGCAACGTGAAGGAGTGGTGCTGGAACGAGACCGGGAGGGGGAAGCGGTTCATCCTCGGCGGAGGCTTCGGGGAGCCGACGTACATGTTCACAGACCAGGACGCGCAGTCGCCCTGGGACCGCAAAGCGAACTACGGATTCCGGTGCGTGAAGCTCCCGGCGCCGCCTCCCGAGGCCGCGGCCCGAAGAATCGAGGCCGCTTTCCGCGACTTTTCGAAGGAGAAGCCGGTCTCCGAGGAGGTCTTCCGCGCCTTCAGGGGGCTCTACGCCTACGACAAGGGAGATCTGAATTCCCGGGTCGAGGAGACCGAGACGACAGAGGACTGGACGCACGTGACGGTCAGCTTCAATGCGGCCTACGGCGGCGAGCGGGTGATCGCTCACCTGTACCTGCCGAAGAATGCCGCACCGCCCTTCCAGACGGTCGTCTACTTCCCCGGCTCGGGAGCGATGAACGCGGACAAGTTCGTCCTCTCGCCCTACGCGGACTTCATCCCGAAGAGCGGGCGGGCGCTGATGGCGCCGAACTTCAAGAGCACCTACGAGCGCCGCGACGACCTGAAGTCCGACTTTCCGGAGCCGACGGCCTTCTATCGGGATCACGTCATCGCGTGGTCGAAGGACGTGGGCCGGTCGATCGACTACCTGGAGACGCGTGAAGATGTCGATCGCGAGAAGCTCGCCTACCTCGGATTCAGCTGGGGCGGCGCCCTCGGGCCGAACGTCCTGGCGGTCGAGAGCCGGTTCAGGACCGCGATCCTGGAAGCGGGAGGGCTGGATTTTCGGCGGCCACTCCCGGAAGCCGACGCGATCAACTTCGCGACCCGCGTGAAGATTCCCGTCCTGATGCTCAACGGCCGGTACGACCATTTCTTCCCGTTGGAGTCGTCGCAAATCCCGCTCTACCGCCTGCTCGGGACGCCCGAGAAGGACAAGAGGCACGTCATCTACGAGACGGGCCACGCGCCGCCCCGGAAGGAGTTCATCCGCGAGAGCCTCGACTGGCTGGACCGGTATCTCGGCCCGGTGAAGCGATAGAGTCCTCCGGACCACCTGTCCGTGTGAGTCATGACTCTCGACGTCGGAACGAAGCTGGGCGCCTACGAAGTTCTTTCACCGCTCGGGGCGGGCGGGATGGCTCCGGAGCAACCGGGCCTTCGACCCGATTCGCCGGAACCGGAAATTCGAGGAGGCGGCGGGATGAGGAAAGTAGCGCTCGTTCCCGGCGTGGCTACTTGAGCGTCAGCTGAATCTCGGGAAAGAAGCTGGAGAGGCTTCGGTCCGCGCACGACTCGCGGGCGAGAATCCGAATCGTCTGGCCGGGCTTGACG
>JBLMYG010000426.1:0-9181 GCA_050258155.1 Acidithiobacillales bacterium | reverse complement strand
CCGACATCCCGACGCAGTGCGCCTTCGCCCTGCCGATGTGCGGCCTCTACCTTCTCGGCGTCGGCCTCGCCTGGGCCTTCAAGAAACGGGACACGACGAAGCCGGCCTGAGCGACGGTTTTAGGCTTCGGGATGCCCGGAACGGCACCTCGTCCTATTTGCGCCGCTCTCCCTTCGCCCGCTCCACGTACGTCCCCTTGTCGACGTCGACGCGGATCCATTCCCCGTCGGCGATGAAGGGGGGGACGTGAAGCGTGACGCCGTTCTCGAGGCGAGCGTCCTTCCAGACGTTGTCCGCTCCCTGGGCATGGACGGGCGGGGCCGTCGCCGCCACGCGGACCTCGACGATCTCGGGAAGCGTCACCCCGATGGGCCGCCCGTCGCAGAACTCGACGGGGACCGTCATCTCCGGAGTCAGGTAGAAAGCGGCCTTCCCGAGGAGGGCCAGCTCGACCTCGGTCTGCTCGAAGGTCAGCGGGTTCATGAAGGTGGCCGTGCTTGCGTCGGAGAAGAGGAACTGCATCGGCTGCTTCTCGAGCTCGACGACCTCGATCGCCTCGTCGGCCCGGAAGCGCCACTCGCGCTGAGTCCCCGTCTTCACGTTCTGGAGGCGGGCGTGCGTGACGCCCCCCATCTTTCCCCCGCCGCCGCGGTACTCGGCGGCGAGGACCTTCCAGACTTCTCCCGAGAGCCGGAGGGCCGTTCCGGCCCGAAGCTGGGACGCCAGCGGCATCGTCTCTCCTCAGCCGCGCGAGCCGGGGAAGGGAATGACGTCGCCATCTGCGGGAGTTGCGACCTCGGACGTCACCGCCGTCGGCCGGTCGGCGCGGGAGCCGCGTCGGGCCTCGAGGATCAGGTCGCACATCTCCCGAACCGCGCCGTCTCCCCCGGGCCGGCTGAGCCGGAGCGCGGCCGCGTCACGCACGACCGCCACGGCGTCGGACGGGCACGCCCCGACGCCGGCCCGCCGCAGCATGCCGAGGTCGGGGAGGTCGTCTCCGATGGCGGCGATCTCCCAGGGCTGCAGCTCCCAGAGGGCGACGAGCCGGTCGAACGCCGCCGCCTTGTCGCGCTCTCCCTGGAGCACGTATCCCTCCGGGACCTTCAGCTCGCGGCACCGGGCCACGACGACCTTCGAGGACCGGCTCGAGACGATGCCGATCTTGTAGCCGAGATCCCGGAGGATGACCAGCCCGAGACCGTCCTTGACGTCGAAGGTCTTCCACTCCCGCCCTTCTTCGTCGAACGTCAGGCCGCCGTCGGTCAGGACCCCGTCCACGTCGAGGACCAGGCCCCGGACGCGAGCGAGCTTCGTCCGAAGATCATCGGGGACGATCGGGGCCGTCGGCATTGCCGACGATTATGGCTCAGATCGACTGAACGCCCCAGAGGTCGTGGAGATGGAGAATCCCCGCCGGCCGGCCGTCGCCGTCGAGGACGAAGAACGACGTGATCTTCAGCTCCTCCATTCCGAGGAGAGCCGCCGTCGCGAACGCGGAAGCGGCGATCGTCTTCGGGCCCGTGCTCATGGCCTCTCCGGCGGAAAGATCCATCGCGGCCGAGCCGTGGCGCTCGAGGAGGCGCCGCAGGTCGCCGTCGGAGATGACGCCCGCGAGCCTCCCGCACCCGTCGACGACGCCCGTGATGCCGAAGCGCTTCCGCGACATCTCGTAGACGACGTCTTTCATCGCCGACGAGGCGGGAACCACCGGGATCGCGTCCCCGGTGTGCATCAGGTCGCGCACCCTGAGGAAGCGCTTCCCGAGCTTTCCGCCCGGGTGAAGGGCCGCGAAGTCCTCCGGCTGAAACCCCTTCTCCACGGAAAGGGCCATGGCGAGGGCGTCCCCCATCGCGAGCTGCGCCGTCGTGGAGGCCGTGGGGGCGAGGTTCAGCGGGCAGGCTTCCTCGCGGATCGTGCACGTGACGAGGATGTCGGCGCTTCTCGCGAGCGGCGAGTCGGAGCGGCCGGTCAGGGCGACGAGCGTCGCGCCACGGCGCTTGACGTGGGGCGCGAGGGCGACGACCTCCTCCGTCTCTCCCGAGTACGACAGGGCGAGGACGACATCCCCTTTCCGGATCATCCCGAGGTCGCCGTGGATCGCCTCCGTGGGGTGGAGGAAGAAGGCGGCCGTTTCCGTCGACGCGAGCGTCGCCGCGATCTTCTGGGCGACGATCCCGCTCTTTCCGATGCCCGTGACCACGACGCGGCCGGCGGTCCCCTTCATCGCGGCGACCGCCGCGTCGAATCCCTCGTCGAGGCCCTCGAGGAGCGAGCGGACCGCCTCCGCCTCGATCTCGATCACGCGCCGCGCCTGCTGCCGAGCCGGGGTCGTCACGCGCCGATCTTACGGGGTCACGTCCTCCGTGTCCTTCAGGGTCCTGCCGGCGAGGGCCGCTCCGCGGCCACGGCGAGGAAGATCTCCCTGAGCGAGAGAGCCTCGGCCTCGGCGTCGACGACACCCTCGGTTGCCGCGAAGGCCGCGAAGGCATCCTCGTCGAAGTTCGAGACGACGGCCTCGACGCCCCATCCGCGCACCTTCACGCGGACGGCCTCGAAGGCGTCCAGCTCCGTCCCGTACGCCGTCCGGTCCTCGGTGACCTCGTTCCGATAGCGGATCCGGCGGAAGCGGCCGAGCACGTCCCCGATCTCACCGCTCACGGCGAGCCGCCCTTCGCGAAGGATCCCGACATGGGTCGCGATTCTCGCGGCGCCGTCGGGGTCGGACGTCAGGAGCAGCACGGTCGTTCCCGGGAGGCGTGCCCGCGCCAGCTCCTGGAAGAACGCGCGCGCCGCCGACGGATCGAGAAGAGCCGTCGGGTCGTCCAGTACGAGCGCTTCGGGCCGCGACCCGAGCGCGCGGGAGAGCCCGAGCAGAGGAGCCTCCCCCTTCGGAAGCTCGGCCGGGGGGATTCTCCCGGGCACGCCGAGGCGGCGGAGAAGCTTCGCGAGGGGTCTCCGCCGGGGGTTCCGGCCCAGGAAGAAGGCCTCGCCGGACGTGGGCTTCTGCGAGCCAAGGAGGCAGCCGGCGAGGGAAGACTTTCCCGCGCCGGCCCCTCCGAGAAGAACGTAGAGGGCGCCGCGCGGGACTTCCAGCGACACGCCGGCGAGCGCCACGACCCGCCCGTAACGGACGGTCAGGTTCCGGACCGCGAGGGGAAAATCCGTGTCGAAGCTTCCCTCTGTCACGACCTGTCCGATTCGCAGCGCCCTTCGGCGACGGAGGTCAGGGGTTCGTCTCCCGCCGGAGCGCGTCGAACGCGAGGAGGTCGGACAGGAACTTCGGGAGCAGCTCGAGGGGGAGCTGTGTCGCCCGGTCGGAGCGGGCGCGGGCCGGGTCGTCGTGCACCTCGAAGAAGTATCCGTCGGCGCCGACGGCCGCCGCGGCACGGGCGAGGGCGGGGGCGTACGCGCGGGATCCCCCCGTCTCCGTGCCGAGGCCGCCGGGGAGCTGCAGGGAGTGCGTCGCGTCGTAGATCACGGGAACGCCGAGGGCCCGCATCATCGGCAGGGCGCGGAAGTCGACGACGAGATTGTGGTAGCCGAACGTCGTCCCCCGTTCGCAGAGCGTGACGTTCCGGTTTCCTGCCGCACGGCACTTCGCGACGATCTGGGCGCAGTCGTCCGGCGCGAGGAACTGTCCCTTCTTGACGTTCAGGGCCTTGCCTGTCCGCGCGGCGGCGACGATCAGATCCGTCTGGCGGCAGAGGAATGCCGGTATCTGGAGGACGTCGGCCACCCCGGCGGCGATGTCGCACTGCTCCGGCTCGTGGACGTCGGTGAGGACCGGAAGGCCGGTCTTCTCCTTGACCTCCGACAGGATCGACAGCCCCTTCCGGAGTCCGGGGCCCCGGAATGAGCTGCCGGCGCTCCGGTTGGCCTTGTCGAAGGACGACTTGTAGACGAGCCGGTCTTCGACCCCGTGGTCGGCGAAGACCTTCCGGAGCGCTCTGCCCATCCTGAGCGCGTGGGCGCGCGACTCGATGACGCAGGGGCCGGCGAAAAAGACCGGCCGGCAGCGGTCGCCGGCCGACAGCTCCGGCGTGATGGAGCAGAAGGCACGTACCGGTGCCATGGCAAGGCCCCCGGACCGCTTCAGGCCGACTCGCCGTTCGGCGGCGGGAGGTGGGCGGGCACCGACACGGCGGGGGAGATCTCTGCCGCCGCCCGCTCGGCGCCCTGCTGCCGGGCGTGCTTGTGGGCCCTCGCCGCACGGACGAAGTCCTTGAAGAGGGGGTGCGGCACCGTCGGCTTGCTCTTGAACTCGGGGTGGAACTGGCAGCCGAGGAACCAGGGGTGCTCCGCCAGCTCCACCATCTCGACGAACTTCCGGTCGGGCGACATGCCGGCGAAGACCATCCCGGCGCCGCGGAGCAGCCCGACGTACTCCTGGTTCACCTCGTAGCGATGCCGGTGGCGCTCCCAGATCTGCGGCTCGCCGTAGCAGCGGCGGGCGAGCGACCCCTCGGCGAGGTCGCACGGGTACTTCCCGAGGCGCATCGTGCCGCCGAGCGCCTCCACCTTCAGCAGGTCGCGGAGCTTGTAGATGACCTTGTGGGGCGAGCTGGCGTCGAACTCCGTCGAGTTGGCGTTCGTCAGGCCGACGACGTGACGGGCGTACTCGATCACGGCGCACTGCATGCCGAGGCAGATGCCGAAGAAGGGGACCTTCATCTCGCGCGCGTAGCGGATCGCCTGGATCTTCCCCTCGATCCCCCGCTTCCCGAAGCCTCCCGGGATCAGGATGGCGTCGGCCGCGACGAGAGCCTCGGGAAACCCGCTCGACTCGAGCTCCTCGGAGTCGACGAAGGCGAGCCGCACCTTCACCCCGTTCGCGATGCCGCCGTGGTGGAGCGCCTCGTTGAGCGACTTGTAGCTGTCCCCGAGCTGCACGTACTTCCCGCAGATCGCGATCGTGACCTCCTCGGCGGGGTTCTTGACGCGGTTGACGATCTCCTCCCATCTCGCGAGGTCCCGCGTGTAGTGGGGGAGCGAGAGGTAGTCGAGGAGGATCTCGTCGAGCCCCTCCCGCGCGAAGACGAGCGGCACCTCGTAGATCGTCGGGACGTCCCGTGCGGTGATGACGGCACGCTCGTCGACGTTGCAAAAGAGGGCGATCTTCTTCTTCATCTCCTCCGGGATGGTCCGGTCGGCCCGGCAGAGGAGGATGTCGGGCTGGATCCCGATGGAGAGGAGCTCCTTGACGGAGTGTTGTGTGGGCTTCGTCTTCAGCTCGTCGGAGGCCGCGATGTACGGCACGAGCGTCAGGTGGACGTTGATGGCATTGCCGCGCCCGACGTCCTGCCGGAACTGCCGGATCGCCTCGAGAAAGGGGAGCGACTCGATGTCGCCGACCGTCCCGCCGATCTCGACGAGGACGGCGTCGTGGTCCCCGGCCACCCGGCGGATGGAGTCCTTGATCTCGTCCGTGATGTGCGGGATGACCTGCACGGTCTTGCCGAGGTAGTCGCCGCGCCGCTCCTTCTCGATGACGGAGAGATAGACCTTTCCCGCCGTGACGCTGTTCGACTTTCCGCAGATGGCGGAGGTGAAGCGCTCGTAATGGCCGAGATCGAGGTCCGTCTCGGCCCCGTCGTCCGTGACGTAGACCTCGCCGTGCTGGAACGGCGACATCGTGCCGGGGTCGACGTTGATGTACGGGTCGAACTTCTGGAGGGTCACCTTGAAGCCGCGGGCCTCGAGGAGCGCCCCCATCGAGGCGGCCGCGATCCCCTTCCCGAGCCCCGAGACCACGCCGCCCGTGATGAAGATGTACTTCGTCCCCATGCCTCACCTCCGCCCGACACGAGAAAGTGCGCCGAAATCCTCTTGCTGATATCCGGCGGCTGCTGCTGCAGCCGCAAAGGAATCTCTCTGATATGCGGCGGCTGCGGGTGCAGCCGCCGATAGATGAAAATCTGTTTCCCGGATGGCAGATGTCAAGGGCGCGCTCTGCGCGCCGCCTTGCGGTCGCAGACCCTTGACATCTGCCATCCGGGAAGCAGGGCTCGTCTTTTGTTTCTCCCTTTCCAGAATCTCTTCGACTCTCCTCGCGTCCTCGATGGTGTCGACGCCGATCGAGTCGCTGGCGGCGTCCAGCACTGCCATCCGCATCCCGGCCGCGAGGGCGCGGAGCTGCTCGAGACCTTCCGTCCGCTCGAGGGGGTGCGGCGGCAGCTCCGTCCAGCGCTTCAGGGCCTCCTTCCGGTAGCCGTAAAGCCCGAGGTGCTTGAGCGTCGGAAGTCCGGGCTCGGGCCGCCGCCGGTACGGGATCGCCGCGCGCGAGAAATAGAGCGCTCGTCCGTCGTCGCCCCGGACGACCTTCACGACGGCGGGGTCGGAAGCGTCCGCTCCGGCCGGGAGCGGGAGGGCCACCGTCGCGAGCGGGCATTCGGGGTGCCGGCGGAGGAATGTCGCAACCCGCTCGATGTTCAGGGGGTCCATGAGCGGCTCGTCCCCCTGCACGTTGAGAACGATCTCAACGGGGAGATCGCGGACCGCGGCCCAGACGCGGTCCGTCCCGGAGGGAAGGGCGGGATCCGTCATCGCCGCCCGTCCTCCCACCGCTTCCACGGCCGCCACGATCCTCGCGTCGTCCGTCGCCACGAGGACGAGGTCGACGCCGGCGGCCCGCTGCACCCTCTCGAGGACCCTGAGGACCATGGGAACGCCCGAGATGGGGTGGAGGGGCTTGCCCGGGAAGCGCTCGGCGCCGAATCGGGAGGGGATGACGGCCGCGACGCGGGGCACGTTCGATACTAGCATCGCCGGGCGACGAATCGTCAACGGAAGAGAGTGCGCCCGCCGGAGGGCGGGCGCCGGGCCGGGGAACGGGAACCGGGAGGAAGGAGGAGGCTAGACGGCGGCGCTTCGGGTAGCGACGCCCGAGGGCGCGGCGGTGGACTCTTCGTCCATCAGGCCGTCCATCGGGAGAGAAGGAACCTCGGCGGAGAAGGCGAGCTCGCGGATCCCCTCGCGCGCGGCGGCGGAATAGGAGTTCGACTCGTCGTAGCCCGCGGCGGCGATCACCTTTTCGTAGGTGAGGAGCGCCTTCGTCGGCTCGCCCAGCTTGTAATGGTAGGTCCAGGCGACCGCCATGCGCGACTGGAGGTCGTACGGATTGAGACGCAGGATCTTGGCAAGGAAGACGAGGGCATCCGCCCACCGCTCTTCCTGCAAGGCGAGATCGGCCCGGTACCGGTAGAGGGCGATCTCCTCCTCGAGCGTGAACTCCTCGCGGCCCTTGCCGTTGAAAGTCGCCCGGAACGAGCGGAAGAGCTTTTCAAACATTCTCTCTCCCTGTCTGCTGGCGGCCGTGAACCTGGACTGGGGGAAAGGTAAAACGTTCGAACCCGAAAATCAAGAGCGAACCCGAAAAAAAACAGGTTCTGATCCAATTTTTCCTAACATCTTTCGCTTGCTCAGGAGATGGCCACTGCCAGGCACCAGCCACCAAGGCAGGAAGATCTCATTCCCTACGAAATTTAGGAAGTGTAGGGAATAGCTGTAAGTGACTTATTTCAAGCTATTTGCGCCGGTGGGCGGCGAAGTCCGCCGCCAGCAGGAGTCCGTCGCGGGAGGGGGAGTCGGGGAACGTGGCGGCGATACGGCGCGCGCGCTCCGCGTAGCCGTCCACGATCGTCCGGGCCCGGTCGACGGCACCGAGGCGATTCACGATCGTCAGGATGTCGCTGCGCCCGACGCTGTCGAAGCGGCGCTCCGCAACGACCGTTTCGATCTGCTTCCGCTCGGCGCGCGAGGCGTCGGCGAGCCCGAGGATGAGCGGCAGAGTCACCTTACCTTCCCGGAGATCCGAAAGGACGGGCTTGCCGAGCTCCTCCTCCGTCGCCGTGTAGTCGAGGAGGTCGTCCTGGAGCTGGAAGGCGACGCCGAGCGAAAGGCCGTACTCCCAGAGGCGATCTCCCCACGCCTCGGCCGGCTCGCCGAGGAAGGAGTCCGCGAGGTAGGCGGGGATCCGGCACGAGGCCGCGAACAGGAGGGCCGTCTTCCTCCGGACGATGTCCAGATACCCTTCGAGGGTCAGGTCGACGAGCCCCCGCCGCTCGGACGCGATGATCTCCCCTTCCGTCATCTCGAGCGTGACGCGCGAGAGGAGCTGGAGAACCCGCAGGTCTCCTTCGTCGAGCGCCAGCTCCATCGACTTCATGTAGAGGAAGTCTCCGAAGAGGACCGTGAGCTCGTTCCCCCAGCGGCGATTGACGCTGGTGCGGCCGCGGCGCGTTTCGGCGTCGTCGATGATGTCGTCGTGGACGAGCGTCGCCGTGTGCAGGAACTCGACCACGGCCGCATAACGGACGTCCCGCTCGCCGTCGTAGCCGAGGAGGTTGGCGCAGAGGAGCAGGAGCGAGGGCCGGATCCGCTTTCCGCCCCCGTCCACGAGGTAGTCCCCGATGAGCGAGATCGTCGGGACGGGCGATTTCGTCCGCTGCATCAGCTCGGCCTCGACCTGCTCCAGCTTCGAACGGATCGGCTCGAGCGCCCGGAGGAGCCGGCGGCCGTTCTCGCGCTCGTCCTCCGGGAGCGACGCAGTGAGAAGGCGTTCCCTGAGCGTGCTTGGCTTCATGGGTCCCCGCGGTCGATCTTATCGCGCCCGGCGCCCGCTTCCGCAGGCCTCCTCGGGTCGAAGGGGAGGGAGCGCGGCCGCCCCCTTGCGCCCCTGTTACTCGGTGATCACCTTCGTCCCGGCAGGCGGCTTCAGGGCGAATTCGGAAGCGGGCCTTCGCCCTCCGGCCTTCTTCCCGGTGAACGTGAACGAGGTCCGGTTGCCGGCGGCGTCGGTCACCACGAGCCGCGCCACGTCTCCCTCGCTGTTCACCGTCAGGGCGATTCGGGCCGGCTCACCGCCCGCTTTCGGCGTCAGGGTCACCTCCACGAGGCCGCTGCCGCTTCCGGACGCTCTCGCGTCGTACCGCTTCAGAACCGAATCGGGTGACTCGAAGAAAAGGAGGGGGAGTCGCTCCCTCTCCCCCCGGCCGAGCGTCCGCACGATCATCTGCCGGTCGGCGGCCACATACTGCCGAGCGGCCTCCCCGTCGAACGTGAAGACCTTCCCTTCGGAGCCGTCGTAGTCGAACCGGATTTCGTCCGGGGACTGGAGCGTCACACGCCCTGTTTCGGGCGCGGCCGCGGCGAAGCCGGACGGCGCGTAGGTCTGGACGAAGTC
>JBLMYG010000425.1:0-15588 GCA_050258155.1 Acidithiobacillales bacterium | reverse complement strand
CGTCCGGAGGCCACCTGCTTGATGGCGCTGTTCTTCGAGTCGCCGGTCGGGAGCGGCTCGTACCGGGCCGGGTCCTCGCCCCCCTCGCCCGTGTTGCTCTTCCCGCCGATCCGGTTCATGGCGATGGCGAGCGCCTCGTGGGCCTCCTGGCTGATGGATCCGTACGACATGGCCCCCGTCTTGAAGCGGGCGAGGATCGCCTCGAGAGGCTCCACCTCGTCGAGCGGGACGGCCTTGGCGAGCGGGCGGAAGTCCATCAGGCCGCGGAGCGTGACCGGGTGCTTCCCCTGGTGGTTGACCAGCTCCGAATAGCGCTTGAAGAGCTTGTAGTCCCCGGTCCGGCAGGCGGTCTGGAGGAAGTGGATCGTCTCCGGCGTGTTGAGGTGGTCCTCCCCGTCCCGCCGGTACTGGTAGCGGCCGCCGGTTCCGAGCGTCGTATGCCTCACGGGGCGCGTCGGGTAGGCCCAGTCGTGCCGGAGGCGGACTTCCTTCGCGATCGCCTCGATTCCGATGCCGCCGATCCGCGTGGGCGTGCCGGTGAAGTACTCGTCGATGAAGTCCTGCGAGAGGCCGAGGGCCTCGAAGACCTGCGCGCCGTGGTAGCTCTGGATCGTGGAGATCCCCATCTTGGAGATGACCTTCACAAGCCCTTTGTTGACCGCCTTGACGAACCGCTTCTCCGCCTCGTCGGCGGGGCCGGAGAGCATTCCCTGGCGGACCTGGTCGTGGATCGTCTCGAACGCGAGGTAGGGGTTGATGGCGCTCGCGCCGTAGCCGATCAGGAGGCAGAAGTGGTGGACCTCGCGCGGCTCCCCCGTCTCCAGGACGAGGCCGACGCGGGTGCGCGACCCTTCGCGGAGGAGATGGTGCTGCACGGACGCCACCGCCAGAAGGGCGGGGATCGCCGCGTCGGTGGCGTCGTGGCCCCGGTCGGAGAGGATCAGGATGTTGTGCCCCTCGGCAATCGCCTCGCTCGCCCGGCGGCGGAGGTCCTCGATCCCCTTTCGGAGGCCCGCTCCGCCGTCGTGGACCGGAAAGAGCATCGGGAGGGTGATCGACCGGAACCCCTTCGTGCCGGGCCTGCCGTCGAGGGCGCGGATCTTCTCCAGCTCGGCGTTCAGGAGGACCGGCGTCGGCAGCTCGAAGTGGAGGGCGGCTTTTGGCGTCGGCTCGAGGAGGTTCTCCTCCGGCCCGATCGCCGTGTCCACCGCCATCACGATCGTCTCGCGGTCGGCGTCCACGGGCGGGTTGGTCACCTGCGCGAAGAGCTGCTTGAAGTAGTCATAGAGAAGCTGCGGCCGCTCGGAGAGGACGGCGAGCGGAATGTCGGTCCCCATCGATCCGATCGGCTCGGTTCCCGTGTCCGCCATCGGGCTGACCAGCATCCGGACGTCCTCGAGCGTGTAGCCGAACGTCTCCTGCCGGCAGAGGACGGTCTCGTGGTCGGGCTCGATGACCTCGGGAGGCTCGGGAAGGTCGTCCAGCCGGACGAGGTGCTCCGAAAGCCACGCCGCGTACGGATTCTCGCCCGCGAGGCGCCCCTTGATCTCCTCGTCGGGGACGATCCGCCCTTCCGCGGTGTCGACGAGGAACATCCGTCCGGGGCGGAGGCGGCCCTTCCCGAGAACCCGTTCCGGCGGGATGTCGAGGACTCCGACTTCCGACGCCATGACGACGAGGCCGTCCCTCGTGGCCACCCAGCGCGCGGGGCGAAGACCGTTCCGGTCCAGGACGGCGCCGATCTGCGTCCCGTCCGTGAAGGCGATCGAGGCCGGGCCGTCCCACGGCTCCATGAAGCAGGAGTTGAACTCGTAGAAGGCCTTCAGCTCCGGGCTCATCGACTCGTGCCGGCTCCAGGGCTCGGGGATCATCATCATGAGGGCGTGGGGGAGCGAGCGGCCCGCGAGGACCAGGAGCTCGAGGACATTGTCGAACATCGCCGAGTCCGACCCCTCGGTGTCGATGACGGGAAGGACCTTGGAGAGGTCGTCCCCGAACAGCTTCGAAGAGAACATCCGCTGCCGGGCCTGCATCCAGTTGACGTTCCCGCGGAGGGTGTTGATCTCGCCGTTGTGCGAGATGTACCGGTAGGGATGGGCCCGCGACCAGCTCGGGAAGGTGTTCGTGGAGAAGCGGGAGTGGACCATGGCGAGGGAGGCGGTGAGCCGGTCGTCCCGCAGGTCCGGAAAATACGCCGCGAGCTGGTCGGCGTTCAGCATCCCCTTGTAGACGAGAGTCCTTGCAGAGAGGCTGGAGACGTAGAAATGGCCCCGCCCCGGGAGCGCCGACCGGCTGATCGCCTTCTCGACGAGCCTCCTTATGACATAGAGCCTCCGCTCGAAGGCGTTCCCCCCCGGCGTCGCCTCCCCCCGCTCGACGAAAAGCTGCCGGATGACGGGCTGGCTCGCGCGGGCCGTCGGTCCCAGCTTCGCGTCGTCGGTCGGGACGTCGCGCCAGCCGAGGACGCGCTGCCCCTCGTCCCGGACGATTTCCTCGAAGCGCCGCTCGCAGAACTGTCGGCTGGCGGCCTCGGTCGGAAGGAAGACCATCCCGACCGCGTAGTCGCCCGGGGCGGGGAGATCGATGCCGAGCCCGCGGCAGGTCGCGGCGAGGAAGCCGTGCGGAATCTGTGTCAGGAGGCCGGCCCCGTCCCCGGTGTTCTTCTCGCTCCCCGTCGCCCCGCGATGCTCGAGGTTGCAGAGGACCTGCAGCGCCTTCCGGATGATGTCGTGCGAGGCGCGTGCCGAAAGGTCGACGACGAACCCGAACCCGCACGCGTCGTGCTCGAAAGACGGGTCATAGAGACCCTGCCTCGGGGGACGGCCGGGGGCGGTCACGTCAGCCCCGGCCGCTCGCAAGGATCTTCCGAAGCGGGCGCCCCTTCGAGGCGGTTCGGGAGATCCTATCCATTGACGAATCCTACGCATTCGCTCCGACAGCTTCAAGTCCAGTTCATGTAGTAGCCCTCGGCTGACCGGTGTCAAGGGCGCGCTTCGCGCGCCGCGCAGCGGTCGCAGACCCTTGACACCGGTCGGCCGAGCGCAGATTCGCTTCTATCGGCGGCTGCACCAGCAGCCGCCGCATATCAGGAAAGCGGCGCTGCCTCGGCTTCGCGCGAGAGGACCGCGCGGAGGGCGGCGAGGACGACCGGCACGACGCCGAAGACGAGGAAGATCGCGTCCGCGGCGACGCGGGCCCACTCGAGGAGGTGAAAGGGGCCCGACATCAGGTAGCCGAGGCGGCGTGCGTGCCAGTAGCCGTTCGTCAGCGAGTCCGTCAGCTGGAGGACGCCGGCCGGGAAGAGGTCGAGGAGGACCATCAGGGCGAGGCCGACGTTCAGGCCCCAGAAGCCTGCCCTGAGAAGCGGCTCGACGCGCCCCCAGACGGCGTCGCTCCTGAGGGAGCGGAGGCAGAAGACGAGGACCGCGAGGGCCAGCATCCCGAAGACGCCGAACATCGCCGTGTGAGCGTGGTTGCTCGTCAGGACGGTGCCGACCTCGAAGTACGAGACGATCGGCAGGTTGATCAGGAAGCCGAAGACGCCGGCCCCGACGAAGTTCCAGAAGCCGACGGCGATCAGGAAATAGATGGCCCACTTCTGGAACGAGGCGACATGGTGCCCGCAGGCCTCGCAGCGCCGCTCCTTCAGACGAATGAAGTCCCAGGCGTCGAGGGTCAGGAGCGTCAGGGGGACAACCTCCATGGCGGAGAAGCAGGCAGCGAGCCCCATGTTCAGCGTCGTCTGGCCGGTGAAGTACCAGTGGTGGCCGGTTCCGACGATGCCCGCACCGAGGTAGAGGATCGCGTCGAGGTAGACGACCCGGCTCGCCGTCGTCGCTGTCACGAGCCCCATCTGGTGGAAGATGACGGCGACGAGAACGGTCGCGAAGAGCTCGAAGAACCCCTCGACCCAGAGGTGGATGATCCAGAACCGCCAGTTGTCGATGACGGCGAAGTTCGTCCGCGGCCCGTAGAGGAGCGCCGGCAAGTAGAAGAGGGGGATCGCCACGGCGGCATAGAGAAAGAGAGAGGCGAGCCGTCCGGCGGCGGGATCGCGCATCACCGGCCGGAGCGCGCGGAAAACAAGGACGAGCCAGAGGACGAGGGCGGCGGCGAGGAGGAGCTGCCAGAAGCGGCCGAGGTCGAGGTACTCGGAGCCCTGGTGCCCCAGCCAGAACCAGAGATCCCCGAGCCGGTCCTTCAGCCCCAGCGCTTCGCCGAAGAGACTGCCGACGACGACGACCGTGAGAGCGGCGAGAAGGAAACGCACGCCCCTCCTCTGGCCGGGCGGCTCCCGGCCGCCGATGAGCGAGGCCAGAAACAGTCCGCCGGCCACCCACGCCGTCGCGATCCAGAAGATGGCGAGCTGCAGGTGCCAGGTCCGGAGGAGGTTGTAGGGAAGGAACCGCGCCAGGTCGATGCCGTAGAACGCCCCGGGCTCCACGCGGTAGTGCGCGAGCGCGCCACCGGCCAGCGCCTGGAGCAGGAAGAGGACGGCGACGACGGCGAAGAACGGGGCGGTCGCTCGCTGGCTCGGCGTCAGCGCCCCTCCGGCCGCGCGGTGGGTGTGGTCGTGCTCGTGCGGCGGGGCGGCCCGCCATCCGAGGAAGTCGAATCGTCCGAAGGCGAAGAGGACGAGGCCGAGGGCGCAGAGAAGCGTGACGAGGCTCAGGGCGCTCCAGAGGACCGTCGGCGCGGAGGGACGGTTTCCCGCGAGCGGTTCGTAGGGCCAGTTATTCGTGTAGGACCAATCGGCTCCCGGGCGGTTCGCCACGGCCGCCCAGGCCGCCCAGGCGAAGTAGGCTGTCAGCTCGTCGAGCTCGGCGGTGCTTCGGATGTAACTCTTCGGGAGACCGGGAGCCGGAGCCGGACCGTCGAAGTAGTCGCGCCATTCCTTCTTTTGCATCGTGAAGGAGCGGGCCTCTCCGGGCGTGAAGCGGAGGGTCGAGGTCGCGGGGTCGTACCGGTTCTCCTTCAATACGCGGCGCGTCTCTGCGGCGATCCCGGCCGCTGCCTGTTCGGCGAGCAGCGAGAACGGCACCCCGAAGCGCTCCCCGGCGAGCGTGTCGCGCGTGATCTCCGCCAGCCGGTGCAGGTATTCGGCGCTGTAGTCGGGCCCGAGGTACGCGCCGTGCCCCCAGAGCGTGCCGTGCTCCATCAGGCCGTACTTGAAGAAGACCTCCTGCCCCCTCTGAATGTCGGCTTTCGCGAAGAGCGTGGCGCCAGCCCCGTCGACCACCTTTTCGGGGATCGGCGGGGCGTTCCGGTACGTCTGCCACGTCACGACCGAGAGAATCGCGAATCCTGTGACCGTCGCGAGGATGGCTCCGTGACGCCACCAGGGCGAGAGCGTCCCGGAGCCGGGCTCCGGCGCGCTCATCTCGAGCCCCCGATTGTCTTGGCTGCGACCCCGGCCGACCCGATCATTCCCGCGGCGGCACTATATCGCCCACCGCGTGAGGTGCAGTGCCACGATCGACCTCCGCTGGCCGCCCCACTTGCCGGCAGACCCACGCAGGTTGACGGAGTTATCTTCGGACCCGTGACACAGGAGCCTGCGCGGCCACGGCACTTCGCGTGGGAGACAGCCGGCGCCTGCGTCGTCGCGGCCCTCCTGTCACTTCTGGCTCTGCGGGCTGGCGGCTGGTGGTCGAGGGGTGTCGTGGGTGGCGGCGACGCCTGGAATAACCTCTGGAACATCGACCACGTTCAGCGGGCGCTCAGAGGTGAGACGCCACTCTTCTTCTCGAATCGCGTCTGGGCGCCGGAGGGAGCGAGTCTGCGCGCCCATACGCTTTCGCCGGCCAACTCAATCCCGGCCGCGATTCTGGCTTCCCACGTCGGACTCTTTGCGGCGTACAACACGCTCGTTCTCTTCTCGTTCGTTCTGGCCGCGGCGACGAGCTACCGCCTGGCCCGCCGCCTTGGAGCCTCGAAGGCGGGGGCAGCAGTCGGCGCACTTGTTTTTAGCTTCGCGCCAGAGCGGATGGCGAGGGCGACGGGACATCTCAACCTCCTGTCGATCGGCTGGCTCCCGTTGGCGCTCGAAGGGCTTCTCCTTGCCTCGCGGGAGACGGGACGACGCCGGGCCGCCGGAATCGTTCTCGGCGCGCTCGGGCTGGCGGCGCTTGCATATTCCGACTGGTACCTGGCCCTGATGGGAGCCATGGCCGCCGGTTCGTTCGCGCTCTTCGAGGTCGCACGCGCCCCGCAGGCGCGTCGAGGGGGCGTCGTCTTCGCGCTCGGGGCGTCGGCCCTCCTCGCGGTTCTCGCGGTCCTCCCGACGGGGGTTGACCTTCTGCGGGAGCAGGGCGCCCGGCAGATGACAGGGCATGACCCGAATTTGTACTCGACGTCGGTGACGTCCCTCGTGGTTCCGTCACGCGTACAGCTCCTGTCCGATCTCACCCTCGCGCTGACGGTTCGCGAGCGTCTCACCGTCTGGGAGGGGTCTAACTATCTCGGATTCGTTCCCCTCGTTGCGACGCTGGTGGTGTCCATCGGGCGCCGGCGGCAGCGGGACCTCGACTTCGCCCTTTTCGCCGGAGCGGTATCGCTCATTCTTTCGTTCGGCCCCAAGCTGTGGGTGTTCTCGAGACAGCTCAACGTGCCGCTTCCATACGCGCTGCTCGAAAAGGCTCTTCCGCCGCTTCGCCTCGGCGGCGCCGTGGCGCGCTTGCAGGCCCTGGCGTTTCTCCCGCTGATGCTCGGGACGGCGTTCGCCGCGACGCGCCTGCTGAGGGCCGAACGGGGCGCGCGATGGACCGCCGCCATCTGCGGCTGCCTGCTCCTGGTCGAGTACGCCCCAAGGGATCCGGGTCACGCGGTCTGGCCGTTCGATCCGCCTGACCCGGTCATGGCGTCGATCTCGAAATCGAGGGTTCCTGGCAACGTCCTGGACGTCGACGCCGGGAATCTCGACATGATTCACCAGCTCGAGCACGGGCGCCCGCAGATCTTCGGCTGCCTCTCCCGCACGCCCTGGGAGCCGCTCAAGAGGCGGATTCAGGACCCGGTTCTTGGCGCCTTCCTCGACCGCGGCCGGCCGATGCCGGCTTTGCCACGCGCTTCAGTGGCGGCCCTTCTGCGACACCGCTGGAACGTGGCGTTCGTCGTCAGCCCGTCCTTCCCCGAGTTCGAATCGAAGGCTCGGGCTCTTGGTCTTCCTGAGGTCGGACAGAGCGACCGATGGGATCAGGCCATCGTCTTCAGCGTTCCCGACGACCCGCTTCCGCCGACAGAGGTCGTCGACTTCTACCGGATCGCACGGAACCCGATCGAAGGGATACGGGAAGGAATCATGGCAGAGGGTCTGTATGGCCCGGAAACGGTCGTTCTCGACGGGCGCCGTGAACCAGGGTGCTGGAGCGCGGGAACCGTGAGCCTCTTCGCGCCGCTCTCGCCCGGTGATTACACACTGCGCGTCGCCGCCCCTCGGCCCGTGCCGTGCCGAATACGAATTCGATGGGGGACCGGGCGGGCGGTGTCGCAGCGCATCGACCGCACGCTCGAAGTCGCCCTCCATATCGGCCCGCAAGACCGTTTATCGGATGGAATGGTGAAGTTCAGCCTCAACGTGGCGCCCACCTACCGTGAGCCGGGCCGTCACGGCCGTGATCTGGGTGTCTTCCTGATGTCGGTCATCCCTCGTGGGTCGGGCTGATTGCATTCTCGGCCTTCACTGCCTACACTAGATGCATGCAGCACACGATCCGAGGCATCCCCCCCGCTCTGGACGCCGCCATCCGGGAACGTGCGCGGAGGCAAGGCAAGAGCCTGAACGAGGTGGCCGTGACGGCCCTGGCCGAGGGTCTCGGCTTCGACCGGAACCGGGTGGTCCGTCGCGACCTTTCGGACATCGTCGGAACGTGGAAGCGGGACGCCGCTGTCGAGTCCGCGCTCGCGGCCCAGGACCGGGTGGACGAGAGCCTCTGGAAGTGAGGATCGCGCTCGACACGAACCGGTACGTCGACCTCTGCAAGGGGGTCGCGGAGACCGCCGAGATCGTGGCCACCGCGGAGGAGGTCTTCCTTCCCTTCGTCGTCCTGGCCGAGCTCCGGGCCGGTTTCGCGCTCGGCCGCCGCGCCGCGGAGAACGAGCGGGTTCTGCGGCTCTTTCTCCTGAAAGCGGGCGTGAAGGTCCTCTACGCCGACGAGCAGACGACCCATCACTACGCGGCCGTCTTCCGCCAGCTTCGCCGGCAGGGCACGCCGATCCCGACCAACGACATCTGGATCGCGGCACTGGTCCTCCAGCACAACCTCGCCCTCCACGTCCGCGACCGGCATTTCGACAGCCTTCCCCAGATCGTGCACGTGTGACTCAAGGGGTATTCACGCCGTAGCCATCGGCTGATCCGTGTCAAGGGTCTAAGACCGCTTCGCGGCGCGCGTAGCGCGCCCTTGATACCGGTCAGCCGAGAGCAGATTTGCTTCTATCGGCGGCTGCAGCAGCAGCCGCCGCATATAAGAAACTCCGAAGACTCTCAGCGGCCGAGGGGTGCGTGCGGCACAGCCCTGAGGTCATCGAGGGTGCGGTAGACGCCGCCGCGCACGACGGCGCGGACCTTCCGCGCGTTCGCGATGTCGATCGTCGGGTCGGCGCCGAGGACGAGGAGGTCGGCCAGCTTGCCGACCTCGACCGTCCCGAGCTGCGCTTCTCTACCCATCGCCCGGCTCCCGCCGCGCGTGGCCGAGACGAGAACGTCCATTGGTCTCATGCCCGCCGCCTGCATCGCCTCCATCTCGGCGTAGACCGACGGGCCGTGGAGCGTCCCGGGGTTTCCGGCGTCGGTCCCCATGGCGATCGGGAGTCCAGCCTCGTAAACGGCCTTCAGGTTGGCGGCCATGACCTTCATCTGCTCGGCGACGCGCGCCTCGCGCGCCCGGACTTTCTCCGCGACGACGGTCGTGCCGATGGTGGCCGTCTCGGCGAAGTGTTGCCGCGTCACCGAGTCGACGCAGCCGTTCGGGTCGTCGGGAAGAAGCGGCTTCCCTTCGGTCGCCGCCCGCCCGACGTTGACGTAGCCCTGTGACACGGTGATCGTCGGGCAGTAGATCGCCCCGCTCTTCTTCAGGAGATCGAGGAACTCGGCGTCGATGGGGACGTCGAAGACGCCGTGGACGAGAAGCGCAGCTCCGGCCTTGAGGGCGATCTTCGCCTCGGCCAGGCCCGTCGCGTGGACGATGAGGGGGAGCTTTCGCTTTCGCGCTTCCTCTCCGGCGGCGAGAACGGCGGCGGCGGACGCCTCGACCGGACGCTCCTTCGTCACGATATACCAGACCTTGACGGCCTCGGCTCCCCGGGAAGCGAGGTAGGCCACGCCCGTCCGGGCAGCCTCCTCGTCCTTCAGGAAGATGAACTGGCGTTCGGCGGGAAGGTTCAGCCAGAAGTCGATCGTCGAGAGGAGCGGCCCGGCGGCATGGACGCGCGGGGCCAGCGTGTCGTTTTCGGTCCGGGCCGGCAGATCCAGAGTCCATGGATATCCCCCGACGTCGAAGACGCTCGTCACACCGGAGCAGAGGTAAGACCGGAAGAAGCGCTCCGGGTGCTTGCGCAGGCCGGCCTCAACGTCCTCGTAGGGATGGCGGGCCCGGACATCGAAGGCGTCCGGCCGCCCGTCGGCCCATCCGGTCTGGCAGAAGTGGACGTGGGCGTCGACGAGACCGGGCGTGATCCACGTTCCTTTCAGATCCGTGACGGTCACTCCCTCGGCGAGAGGGCATGTCGTGCGGGTCCCGGCGCAGGCGATCCGGCCTCCGCGGACGAGGACGACGGCGTCCTTGAGAGGCGGCCGGCCGGTTCCGTCGACGAGGGTCGCGCCGACGAAGGCCCGTGGCGGCGGCGGAGCGTCCGCCGCGGGGTCGGCGCCGACGATCGAAAGGGACGCGAAACCCGAAAGCGAAAGACTGAGAACTCGAAGAAAGACGAGCTTCGAAGGGCGGATTCGCATTCGTCGATATTCTCCTCAGGAGCTGCCAAATCTCCCTTCCTCGGTTCATTTCGCTTTCGTAGTGATCCCGTCGCCGCGCCTGGCGAGGCCGGGAATCGTCACTGGAAGCCTCCCCCCGAACGCCGCCTCGCCGAAGAGCGCCGCCGCCGCGGCCTTCTGCATGACCTCCTGCGCTCCCCAGGCGCAGACATAGGTCTTGAGGCCCGGAAAGTCGCGGAGGAGGTAGGGGCTGCCGAAGGCGACGGCAATGACGGGCTTTCCGGTGGTGAGAACCTGCGGTATCGCGACCAGGGCTGGCTGCGGGACGGCGATCGGCCCTTGGCCCGAGCGGGCCCGAACGAAGAGCGAGAGAAGCACGACGTCGGTTTCCGTCGAGGCGGCGACGGCGATCTTCACGTCGTCGGGGGTGGAGCGGGGGTCGAGAAGGACGGTCCGGACCGCCGGGACGCGCGACTTCAGGTCGGTGGTGAGCGCCTCGGCGGGACCCTTGAGCGTCGGCTCGTCGGCGACGACGAGCGACAGAAGCTTCGTCTCCTTCTTCAGGGGGAGAACGCCGTCCTGCAGGCGAACGAGCGTCAGGGAGCGTCGGGCAATCTCCTCCTCGAGGGCGTCGTGACCGGGGGAGCCGACGGTCCTGGAGATCGCCGCGAGGTCCGGTCCGGCCGGACCCGGGAGCCCGAGCCGCTTCTTCTCCGCCAGGATCCGCTCGACGGCTTCGTCGATTCGCTTCATCGAGATCCGCCCCGCCTTGACGGCAGCGAGGACGGCCTTGATGGCGGCGTCCGTGTCGGGCGAGGCCAGGATCATGTCGTCTCCCGCGAGGATCGCCCGGACCGCCGCCTCGCCCGGGTCGAAGTACGCGGCCACGCCGTTCATCTTCATCGCGTCTGTAACGACGAGGCCGGAGAAGCCGAGCTGGTTGCGAAGAAGCTCGGTCACGACCGGTGGCGAGAGGCTGGCCGGCATCGTCGCCTGCGCCGTCACCTCCGAGGGGGCGGACTGGTACTCGGCGTCGGCCGGCATCGGCCGGAGAGGCGGCGCGAGGGTCGGGTCGATGGAGGGGAGAGCGATGTGGCCGACCATGACGGACCGGGCCCCCGCTTCGAGGCCGGCCCGGAACGGGACGAGCTCCACGGCGTCGAGGCGCTCGCGGCCCGCCGAGAGGACCGGCAGGGCGCGGTGCGAGTCGACCGCGGTGTCGCCGTGCCCCGGGAAGTGCTTCAGCGTGGCGAGGACGCCTCCCTCCTGGAACCCCTTCACCGACGCGGAGACGAACCGGGCGACCTCTTGCGGGTCTTCGCCGAAGCTCCGGACGTTGATGACTGGATTGTCGGGATTGACGTTGACGTCGGCGACGGGGGCGTAGATCTGCCCCACGCCGAGGGCGCGAGCCTCTTCGGCCGTCGCCTTCGCGCGGCGCTCTTCGAGCGCGGCGTCGCCGGTGGCGGCGACGGCCATCGCCCAGGGGCCCCACAGAAGGTCGTCGAAGCGCATGCCGCTCCCCGCTTCGAGGTCGGCTGAGAAGAGAAGCGGCACTTTCGCCAGCTTCTGCAGCTTCTGGTTCAAGACGGCCGTTTCGTAGACCTCCGACCGGAACCAGACGATTCCCCCGACGTGGTTCTCGGTCACCTGCCGCGCCAGCTCCTTCCAGGCGGCCGCCGCGTCGTTCAGGAAGATGCCGTGTCCCGACACGACGAAGAGCTGCCCGACCCTCTCCTCGAGCGACATCTTCTTCAGCTCGGGAGGGACGGACGCCCGGGCCTTCGCCGGCTGGGCCGGGGGAGCCTTCGCAGGTTCGGCCGACGGGACGTATCCCTCAGCGGCGGCGGGGGTGGGTGGGGGCCCGGCCGGCGGCGTCCCCTCCGGCGGCTTCTTGCTCACGTCGATGACGATTGGCTCAAACCCTCCGCCCCCCGACGAACAGGACGTAATGGCGAGGAGGGCCACGACGAGGAGGAGAGGGAGGGCGCTTCTCGAGTGCTTCATGAAATCCTCTCTGGGATGTCCTGACTTCTGAAGAGATCGTCGAAGGTGCCCCGGCGGCGGATCAGGACGGCGTCGTCGCCGTCGACGAGGACCTCGGCGGGGAGGGGGCGGGCGTTGTATTCGCTGGTCCTCGAGAATCCGGAGGCTCCGGCGTCGAGAAAGACGACCAGATCGCCGGCGGCGGCCCGGGGAAGCCGGCGCGACTCGGCGAGAAGGTCTCCCGTCTCGCAGACGTCCCCGGCCACGTCGGCCGACTCCTCGCCCTCCTCGCGCCCCACGACGCGAACTCGGTGGTAGGCGCCGTACATGGAGGGGCGAAGCAGGGTGTTGAAGCCGGCGTCGACGTTGAGAAACGTTCTCGACGGAGTCCGCTTGACGGAGTTGATCCGGGCCAGGAGGCAGCCGGCGGGCCCGACGAGCCAGCGCCCCGGCTCGATCCAGAGCTCCGGTTCGTACCCGAGCGCCCGGATCCCCGCCTCCCAGACCGGCAGAAGGGCCGACGCGAGGTCGGCGGGGGTCATCACGGCCTCGCCCTCCTCGTACGGGATGCCGAGGCCGCCGCCGATGTCGATGAACCCGAGCGTGAAGCCGAGCTTCTCCTTCAGCTTTGCCGCGAAGGCGAGAAGGAGCCTCGCGGTCTCGACGTGGAAGGCGGGGACGACGATCTGAGAGCCGATGTGCGCGTGGAGGCCGAGGATGCGGAGGGACGAAAGGCCCGCGGCGCGGCGGTACGCCTCGAAGGCGATCCCGCCTTCGAGATGAAGGCCGAATTTCGACGTGGTGATGCCGGTGTTGATCTGGCGGAGCGTGTCGGGATCGACGCCGGGGTTCACGCGGAACGAGATCCGCGCCCCCCTGCCGGCCGAGGCCGCTCTCTCCGCCACCTGCTCCAGCTCGTCGAGCGAGTCGACGTTCAGGAGGATGTCGTTCTCGACGGCGTGGGCGATCTCGTCGGGCCCCTTCGAGGAGGAGGTGAAGAGGATCTCGGACGGCGGGACGCCGGCCTTCCGCGCGAGGAGGATCTCGCCGAGGGAGACCACCTCGGCTCCGGAGCCGCGGCGATGGAGGAGCCGGATCAGGGCGGCGTTAGAGTTCGCCTTCACCGCGTACAGGATCCGGAGCTTCCGGAAGCAGGAGGCGAAGGCCCGGCGAAGCTCGTCGAAACGATCTTCGAGGGCGCGGCGGTCGTAGACGTAAAGCGGCGTCCCGAACTCCGCAGCCAGCCGGCCGAAGGCGAGACGGGCGGCAGGGTCCGCGGCGCGGTTCTCCCGGACGGCGCGAAGACCGTCGCACAAGGTCGCGGGGGGGCTGATCACGCGGCGGCTATTCTGCGGGCGCGGCGCCTCGGCGTAAAGCGGGAAGCGAGGGTGCACCATCGCGCCGAGGGCGCTAGGATGGAAGCAGCATGCACGTCACCGTGCGGAAGTCGGGAGACGTCGTCATCGTCGCCCTCAAGGGCCAGCTCCACGGCGGCCTCGGCGACGAGATCCTGCGGGGCGTCGTGAACGAGCTTCTGGCAGAAGGGTGGCGGAAGATCCTCCTGAACCTCTCGAAGGTCCACTCGATCGACAGCGCCGGCATCGGCGAGCTCGTCCAGAGCCTTCACGTCTGCCGGAGATTCGGCGCGGACCTGAAGCTCCTGAACCTCCACGAGCGCGTCCGGCACAGCCTCCACCTCGCCCAGCTCCTTCCGGTCTTCCACGTCTACGAAGATGAGGCCGACGCGCTCAAGGGCTTTGCCGCGGCGGTCGGCCCGGGGCGCTGAGAGCGCCGTCGAAGCGGCCGTGGCCCGCGGACACTCCCGATTGAGGGAACGCCCGATGAAAACTGTTCAGCCATCCCGTCTCTTCCGCGCAGCGCTCGCCGCCGCCATCGTCCTCGCTGCGACAAAGGCGGATGCGGTGAGCTGGCCGCAGATCGCCCTCGTCCGCCGGCTGTCCGGGCTCGCGAACCCCGTCCATGTCACGAATGCGGGAGACCGGAGCGGACGGCTCTTCGTCGTCGAGCAGCGAGGGCGGATCCGCATCGTCAAGAACGGGGCGCTCCTCCCGACTCCTTTTCTCGACATCACGGACCGCGTGAGCTGCTGCGTCGAAAGGGGGCTCCTCTCCGTCGCCTTCCCGCCCGGCTTCACGGGAGCAGGCGTGTTTTTCGTCGACTACACGGACATTAATGGCGACACGGCGATCTCCCGTTTCTTCGTGTCGCAGACGAACCCCGACGTGGCGGATGCGGGGAGCGAGCAGGTCATGCTCCATATCGCGCAGCCTTATGCGAACCACAACGGAGGCCAGCTCGCCTTCGGCCCCGACGGCTACCTCTACATCGGGATGGGGGACGGCGGGTCGGGGGGCGACCCGCAGAACAACGCCCAGAACCCGGCAAGCCTCCTCGGGAAGATCCTCCGGATCGACGTCACCTCGGGGGCGCCGACCTATATCGTTCCGCCGTCGAACCCGTTCGTGAGCCGGCCGGGCTGGCGCCCGGAGATCTGGGCGCTGGGCCTCAGGAACCCGTGGCGCTTCTCCTTCGACCGGAAGACGGGAGACCTCTACATCGGCGACGTCGGCCAGAATTCCCGCGAAGAGGTCGACTTCCAGCCGGCCTCGAGCGCGGGGGGAGAAAACTACGGCTGGAGGATCATGGAGGGGACCGCCTGCTACAACGCGCCGAGCTGCGATCCGGCCGGCCTCGTCCTTCCCGTCACCGATTACACGCACACCGCCGGCGATTGCTCGGTGACGGGCGGGTTCGTCTACCGCGGCCTGTCCTACTCGGCGCTTCAGGGGATCTATTTCTACGCCGACTTCTGCACCGGGCGGATCCGGGGCCTTCGGCGGACCGCGACGGGGTGGGAGACACAAGAACTTCTCGACGCGGGTTTTACCATCTCGACCTTCGGGGAGGACGAGGCGGGGGAGCTCTATCTCGTCGATTACGGCGGCGGCGTCCTCTACCAGGTCGTCGCTGCCGCCGGGTCGAGCAGCGTCCTGACCGCTCCCGTCGTCGTCGATGCGGGCGGTGACGGCGGGGCGCGGTTCACGTCGGAGCTGACGCTGGCGAATCGCGGCACGACGCCCGTTTCGCTCGACCTGACGTATACGCCGGCGGCGTCGCTCGGCGCCTCCGGCGGGGGAACGGTGCAGGACACTCTCGATGCCGGGCGGCAGACGACGATCCCGGACGCTATCGCGTACCTGCGAGAGAAGGGTCTTGGCATTCCGGCGGCCGGAAGCCAGGGCGGGACCCTCCGGATCCGGGTCCGCGGAGCTTCCGGTTCCGATGTCGTCCACGCCTCGGTGAGGACGACGGCACCGTCGGGGGCTGGGCGGGCCGGCCTGGCGTATGCCGCCGTCGGAGCGAACGAGACGGCGGAAGGCCCCATCAATCTTTTCGGCCTCCGCGAGGACGCGGCTTTCCGGAGCAACCTCGCTCTTCTGAACGCCGGCGATCCCGCGGATTCGTCGGGAATCCAGCTCCGCGTGACCCTGATGAGCGGCGATCCGGGAGATGCCCGGACGGTCGTACTGCCGTTGGTGAGCCTCGGGCCGGGGCAGTGGTTCCAGCTCAACCACGTGCTCTCACAGGCCGGCATGACGAATGGCTGGGCGACCGTCGAGCGCGTCGGCGGCCTCGACCCCTTCTACGCC
>JBLMYG010000424.1:0-4928 GCA_050258155.1 Acidithiobacillales bacterium | reverse complement strand
TCCCGCGAGATGCGTCCCGTGAAGATGCACGTGTCGAACGGGAAGACGTCCGGCGAGAGGTGGGCGTTGTAGATGTGCCAGGTGATGACGACGAGGAAGGCCATCAGCCCCTCGTTGCTGTGGGCCACGCGCGCCACCGGAATCATCTCGCCCGGGAAGACGCGCGTGAACGGGATGGGAAGGTAGAGGATCAGCCCGGTGACGACCATGACGAGGCTTCCGATCAGCATTCCCCAGTACTCGAACTTCTGCCGGTAGTCGTACCGGTCGAACTTCGCCGGCTCGCGGGCCAGTCCGAGGTACCAGCGGATCTGCTGGACGGCGTCGAGGAAGTCCCGCCGCGTCGGGACCATGCTGAGCCCGACCCTGCGCATCAGGGCGAGTAGGGTGATGGCCATGATGTGGAAAACCGTGGCCGCACTGAAGAGGAGACCGGCCACCCGGTGAATGTAGCGGAGCCGGTCCAGCCCTCCGATGGCGTTCACGACGACGCCGGCCCAGCGGGCCTCGTAGAACTTCTGCGGGAACCCGGTCACGGCGAGCACCGTGAAGAGGAGCATCACGATCAGGTGCTCGGTCCGCTGCTTCTTCGAGAAACGGATGATCGCCCCGGTCATCGGTTCACCACCACGCGCCAGAGGTGGAGCAGGACCTGCAGGACGAGCCCGCCGATCATGACGGGAATCAGGATCTTGTAGAAGAGGTCCGTCGCCCAGACGAGAGGGGCCCTCTTCGGGCTCGGTTCGTAGTGCGAGAGCCAAGCGGCCGGGAAGTTCGGTGGCGCCCCGGGGTGGCACTTCGCGCAGGTCGCCTGCAGATTCTTCTTCAGGACCTTCGAGCCGGCCTCGTCCGTCCGCTCGATGTCGTGGACGCCGTGGCAGTCGATGCAGACCGCCACGATCCGCTGCGGCGTCTTCTTCTGACCGGAGTAGAGAGAGGCGCTCCGCCCGTGGAAGTCGTCGAGGTACGAGCGGTAGACGTTGGTCGACAGGCCGTACTTCTCCATCCGGGCCTTGTCGGTGTGGCAGCCCCCGCAGGTCTCCGGCGACTTGAGGCGCCAGGCCTCGGTCCTCGCGTCGGCGATGGCGTGGGAGCGGTGGCAGTCCGTGCAGACGGGGACGTCCGGGTTGTTGTTCTCGGCGAGGGCCTTGCCGTGGACGCTCTTGGCGTACTGCTCGGCCTCCGTCGAGTGGCAGCCGGAGCAGGTGTCGGAGATCCTCGTCCGCGGCTCGTTCGGTTTCGTGATGTCGTGGGCCCCGTGGCAGTCGACGCAGAAGGGCGCCGAAGTGTTTCCCGCCGAAAGGGCCGCGAAGTGAACGCTGTCGAGCGCCTTCGTGTAGTTGGCGAAGTGACAGCTCCGGCACGTCTCCCGGAACGAGGCTGTGAAGGCGGCGAGATCCTTCGCCGACCGGTCGGGATGCGGCATCTCCTGGTACCCGGGATGGCAGCCCGTACAGCCCAGCTTGGCGCCGTGGACCGATTTCTCGAAGGTGGCCCGGTCGACGGTGAGCCGCACCACTTCTCCGCTCGGGAGCTTCTTCTCCAGGCTCTTGTCGCCGTGACACGAGAGGCAGGTGTCCACCTCGTCCTTCGCCGACTCGGCCGCGAAAAGCGCCGGACCGGCAAGAAGCAGCACGACACCCACTGGCGCGCACAGCCGCGTCATCGGCGATTCACCCTCCCGCTCTAGGCTCGCCGGAGGGTGTCGCCCCGTCCATGAGGTGTTTGCCTCAGAGCGGCGTCCCTGCGAGCCCTTTTGCCGACACGGTCCGCTCCCGGAGAGCCTCCAGCATCCCCTCCACGTGCAGGCACTGCTCGCAGCTCACGCCGGGCGACTCGCACGGCACGCCGTCCGCCTGGGCTTCGGCGCAGCGCGGCTCGCGGGAGAAGTCGAGCACGGCGGCGAAGAGCCCGAGGACCCTCCCCTTCAGATTCGACGACGGCACGGCCCGCAGGTCCGAGATGAGCCGCCACTCGTCCGGCGTCAGGGCGACCGAAACCTTTTCCACGCCCATCTCCTCCTCCTTCGTCCGTCAGGCCGTTACCGGCGAGAGCGCCTGAACGCCCGCCTCGAAGGCCGCGTCGTTCACCGGAATCAGCTTCGCCTTCTCCTTGAGAGCGAGGTGCACCGCGGTAAGAAAAGTCGCCTTCGGGAAGAGGTTCGTCGCGGCCTGAAGCGCCCCCAGCGCCACGATGTTCTTGACGACGGTCTTCCCGAGGCCGACGGCGGTCTCGGTGAAGGGGACGCCCAGGACGCGGACCTTCGGGTCGAGCGCCGGCGCCTCCGGGACGACCGAGCTGTCGTAGAGAATCGTGCCGCCCGGCGGGACCGTCGGGCCGAACTTGGCGAGGCTCGGCGCGTTGAAGGCGATCAGGACGTCCGGCCGGGGCGCCGCCGGAGAGAGGACCTCCTGGGCCGCGATGTGGACGTCGGCGTACGACGTGCCACCCCGCGACTCGGGGCCGTAGCTCGGGATGTGCGTGGCGTCGAACCCCTCGTTGATGGCGGCCATCGCGATCAGCATGGCAGCGGTCTGGGCGCCGTCGCCTCCGGCCCCGGCCAGCTTCAGGGAGACGTCGCCCGGGCGGACGTGCTCCGGGAAGCCGGCCGCGAAGCGCGGCGCCGGCTCGAGCGCCCCGCCCAGCACGCCAACGACCTTCGCCGGATCGAAGGAGGGGGGATTCAGCCGGAACCAGGGCTCGGCGACGACGTCCTTTTTCACCCCGAGCGGGAAGACCGGGAGCATCTGCTCCTTCACCCATTTCTCGGTCTCCTCGGGGGTCATCTTCAGGTGGGTCGGGCACTCGGCGAGGACCTCGATGAAGGACAGCCCCCGTCCCTCGACCTGGAGCCTGAGCCCCTTCAGGATCGCCTTTTTCGCCCGCATCCGCTGCTTGGCGTCGTAGAGCGCGACGCGCTCGACGTAGACCGGCGCCTCGAGGCCGGCCACCAGCTCGGCCATCTTCATCGGCGGGCCGCTCAGACGGTCGCGTCCCCACGGGCTCGTCGTCGTCGTCTGCCCCATCAGGGTCGTCGGGGCCATCTGGCCGCCCGTCATCCCGTAGACGGCGTTGTTGATGAAGATGACCGTGATCGGAAGGCCGAGGTGGCAGGCCCAGACGATCTCCGCGAGCCCGATCGAGGCGAGGTCGCCGTCTCCCTGGTAGCTGATGACGATCGAATCGGGGTTGGCCAGCTTGTGTCCGAGACCGACGGCCGGGGCGCGGCCGTGCGCGGCCTGTGTGTTCCCCACGTCGAGGTAGTAGTAGAGAAAGACCGAGCATCCGACCGGCGAGATGGCGATGGTCCGGTCCTGGATCCCCAGCTTCTCGATCGCCTCGGCGAGGAACTTGTGGGCGATGCCGTGCCCGCAGCCGGGACAGTAGTGCGTCGAGCGCCCCTTCAGGCCCTCGCCGTGGGCGTGCCTCTCGAACTTCTCGTAGAAGACGCTCATGCCGCCACCTCCCGGCGGCCGAGGACGAGGTCCACGATCTCGCTCTGCTGGGGAAGGACGCCTCCCATGTGGCGGAGGTGCTCGATCTCCGGGTGCGCACCCCCCCTGTGCGAGAGGGCGAGGCGCATCTCGTCCTCGAGCTGGCCGTTCGACGCCTCGACGACGACGAGCCGCTTCAGGTTCGGGAGGAGCGCCGCGAGACGGTCGATCGGGAAAGGCCAGAGCGTGACCGGCCGGAAGAGCCCCGCCGCGACCCCCTTGTCGCGGAGGGCCCGAACCGCTCCCTTGGCCATCCGGGCCGGGGTGCCGAAGGCCACGAGGAGGATCTCGGCGTCTTCGGCGTGGAAGAGGTCGGCGCGCTGCTCGCTGCCCGCGATCCGGGCGTATTTCAGGTTGAGCTGCCGGTTGCGCTCCTCGAGGTCGTGCTCGTCGAGCTCGATCGAGTTGATCAGGTTCCGCCGGTGCATCGCGTCACCCCAGACGGCCCACTCGGGGCGGGGCGGCTTCCGCATCGCTTGCGGCAGCGTCACGCGCCCGGTCATCTGCCCGAGGTAGCCGTCCGACACGATGAAGACGGGGTTCCGGTACCGGAAGGCCAGCTCGAAGGAGAGCATCGTCAGATCGAGCATCTCCTGTGGCGTCGACGGCGCGAGGACGATGCCGTGCGTGTTTCCATGGCCGAGGCCCCGGCAGGTCAGCTTCACGTCGGCCTGCTCGGGCGCGATGTTCCCGAGCCCGGGGCCGCCCCGCATCACGTTCACGAAGACGGCCGGCACTTCCACACCCACCATGTAGCTGATTCCCTCGACCATCAGCGAGAAGCCGGGGGAGGAGGTGAAGGTCATGCACGGAAGGCCGGCGCCGCCGCAGCCGTACATGATGTTGACGGTCGCCACCTCGCTGACGGCCTGCAGAAAGATCCCGTCGAGCTTTGGCAGGAGCTTCGACATCAGCTCGGCCCCCTCCGTCGAGGGGGTGATCGGATAGCCGAAGACGTGCCGGCAACCGGCGAGGATCGCCCCGATGGCCGAGGCGTACGTCCCCTTCAAGACCATCGGCTCGGTCTTCGGAAGTGGGATCACCTCGCCGGGAATCTCGACGGGGACGGGGGCCGTGGAGGGCCGTGGCCCGAACAGCTTCGCCGGGTCCATCAGCTCGAAGTCCACCTCCTCCGGAACCGGGAGGAGGCCGTAGGGCTCCGGACAGGCGTCGATGCAGAGCCCGCACGCGTTGCATTCCTCGAGGTGGATCCGGACCGGGATGAGCCCCGTCTGCGGATTGATCTCGTGCCCCGCCTCGATGCAGTGCTTCGCGCACGACTCGATGCACCGTCCGCACCCCTTGCAGAACTCGGGATAAAGGAAGGGTTTGAAGCGCTCCCTAGTCGTCGTCGGCATGTCGGTGAATCCCCCCTAACGCCATATGAAATCTACGGTTTCCGCCCCCGCGGGGGGAAGGAGGCAGATGAATCAT